>NZ_JBFODQ010000089.1:0-63672 GCF_040908355.1 Aeromonas sp. R2-2
GTCGCCTTCCCCGTTGGGCTCGTCAGTCACCTTGGTGGTCACCGTCTCTTTGCCCAGCGTCAGCTGCTCAAACTTGTCACCACCGCTCACACCGGTCAGGGTGGCGCTCAGGTCTTTCTGGCCACCGACGTACACATCATCCCCTGCGGTCACGGTCACGCTGCCGCTGGTCTGGCCCGCTGCAATCGTGATGGTCTGGCCGTTGCTCAGGGTGAAGCTCAGACCGTTGTGGCCGCTCACCGGCAGGCCGTCCTTGCTGGTCAGGGTCACGGTGTAGGTCACCGTGCCACCTTCGGACACGGTGGGCTTGTCTGCACTCAGGGTGGCAACCACTTCACTTTCGGTATCGCTGATGGTGACGGTGGCATCGCCACCAAGCTCCAGGTTCTCGAAGGTTTTGCCCACTACCGTGGCACTGTCGATGCCCACGGTCAGGGTATCGCCATCCTTGAACACGTCATCGCCCTGCGCCGCCGGGCTGTAGGTCACGCTGGTCTGGCCCGCCGCGATTGTCACACTCTTGCCATCGCTCAGGGTCACGGTCAGATCGCGATCCAGTACCTGGCTCACCTTGATGGTGAACACCGGCTGGTCAGCTTCGGTCACATCACCGTTGCTCTCGATGGTCACCGAAACCTTGTCGCCTTCCCCGTTGGGCTCGTCGGTCACCTTGGTGGTCACCGCCCCCGGCAACACCGGGGCCTTCTCGTAGCCACCGCCACTGGTCTCGCTCACGCTGACCTGGAACTGCTCGGCCGGCTCAGCATAGACGTCATCCAGGGTCGCCACGTCGAAGCTCACCGAGGTGGTGCCCGCCTTGATGACCACGTCGCGGGTCACCGCCTGGACATCACCGTTGTCGGTGGTGATATGACCCACCACCACCTTGACGGTCAGATCCGTTTTCGGGGCGTCGCTGATGCTCAGGGTGTAGTTGGCCTTGCCCCCCTCGACCACATTGGCATCGCCGGTCAGGGTCAGGGTCGGCGCATCCTGATCATCCACCACTTTATTGGTGATGGTGCCAGTGGTAACAACGCTCTCGTAATTGCCACCACTGGTCTTGTCGATAGTGACACTCAGTGACTCTTCACCTTGCTGATATATGTCATCTCCACGAACCGGTACCGGTTCACTGTTGGCACTGCTGCTGCCCACCGGAATGGTGATCACCACCCCGTTGGAGAGGGTCACGGCCAGCGGGCTGCCGGTCACCGGGTTGCTGACACTGGCGGTGTAGACAATGCTGCCGCCCTCGATCACGGTCTGGCCGTTGGTGGCCGAGCTCAGGGTCACGGTGGTAGTGTCTACAGTGTCGACCACGTCGGTGGTCACCTTGCTGCTGGTGTCCAGCTGTTCATAGTTGCCACCGCTGCTGCCGGTGATGCTCACCGTCAGGCTGCTGCCATCTTTGTAAACGTCGTCACTCGGGGCATCGACCGTCACACTGCCGCTCAACTCACCCGCCTTGATGGTGATGCTGGCGCCGTTGGACAGGGTCAGCACCAGGTCACTCTGCGGGGCGTTGTTGACGTTGGCACTGTAGGTGATCTGCCCACCTTCGTTGACCTGCGCCGGAGCACCCAGGGTGACGGTGGTGGTGTCGACAGTGTCGTTAATCTGGGTAGTCGTTGAAGGTCCAGTGATAATCTGGTTGAAACCACCACCCTGAGTACCGGTAATCGAAACGGAGATCGTTGACGGGTCGACATAAGGGCTGTCTGCTGGAGCAGCAACAGTGACTGAACCGGAACTCTGGCCGACGGGAATGGTGATCACTGCACCATTTGACAGCTGAATAACCAAGTCAGAACCAAAAACAGGTTCATCTAATGTCGCAGTAAAGGTGATAAACCCACCTTCATTCACCTGTACATCTGCACTCAAGACAAGGTTGGCGGAGGTAAAAAGAGGATCATCTTCACCAACGGCTTCAAGCGGTGGCTCACCATTGGCGTTGTAGGTGGTATCGAAGGTAGCTTCAGCAATGGTTGCAGAACCGGTACGGTCGATGGTGACAAAACCGCCGTTGCCACTGGCACCGGCTACGCCCCCAATACCGCCACCACCGGCAGCAGGTGCACCGCCTGCTGCAGAGGCTTCAAAGGCCTGGGTCGGGTCCGCGCCGCCCAAGATCGCCTGTTGCAGGGCATTGATATCATCAGGAGTACCTGCAGCGCCGTTTTGCGCCAGCTGGGGAGCATCTCCCTCTTCGGCAGGCTCACTCTGTTCGCTGGCTGGTTGCACATTGAACGACTGTCCACCGCCCATGAAACTGGCGCCATCCGGCGACATGATCACCGCCCCTTTCGGCAGCACATCACCTTCAGCCAACAGCTTCCGGCTGCCATCTGCGGCCACCAGATAAATTTGTCCTTTAAGTTGGGTTACGGTTACGCCCTGTTCCAAGGTAACGGCATTGGTAATCATGTTCTCTCCTGAATCCTGATTTGCATGCAATAAGCCACAGCCTACTTTGCAGACTGAGGGGGAAAATAACCAGCTCGAAAATTCGAAAGGATAGACTGATTTGAGGCTGAACTGTTCAGCCAGACAGAAGTGTGTAAAACGAGGTTGCGAGAATGGCAAAAACCAAAATTATCAATAGATTACAGAATAATGACAGGAGCATGACAAGGCATGCTCCCGTCAGGATTAACCCTAGGCTCCCGCCCAGAGGATGATAGCCAGCAACTGTGGCGAGATGATCCGCAGGAACATCACCAGCGGGTAGACAGTGGCGTATGAGAGCGCACTGGCGCCACTGGTCGGGTGCATGGCGTTAGCAAAGGCCAGCGCGGGAGGGTCTGTCATGGAGCCGGCCAGCAAGCCGCACAGGGTCAGATAATTCATCTTGCCGTAGAGGCGCGCCAGCACACCGACCACCAGCAGCGGGATCAGGGTGATCGCCATGCCGTAGAGCATCCAGGCCGGGCCATCACCGTTGATCAGGGTATCGACAAAACCGGCACCGGACTTGAATCCGACCACCGCCAGAAACAGCACTATGCCGATCTCCCGCAGCGCCAGGTTGGCGCTGGGGGGCATGAACCAGTAGAGCTTGCCGATGCTGCCGATCCGCGACAGGATCAGCGCCACCACCAGCGGCCCACCCGCCAGACCCAATTTGAGAGCGGCCGGGAAACCGGGCAGATAGAAGGGGATGGAGCCGAGCAATACGCCGAGACCGATCCCGATAAATACCGGCAACATCTGCACCTGCTGCAGTTTTTGCTGCACGTTGCCGACCACATTGGTCACCGCTTCGATGGCATCGAGGCGCCCCACCAGGTTGAGGATGTCACCAAACTGCAGGCTGGTCTGACTGGTCGGCACCAGTTCGATACCGGCACGGTTGAGACGGGAGATCACCACGTCATAGCGCTGTTTGATATCCAGATCGCGGATCTTCTTGCCAAGAACCTGCTCGTTGGTTACCACCACCCGCTCGACGCGCAGATCGGTGCCGCGGGTCGAGAGCGAGGTCTCCACCTCTTCACCCAGCACCAGCAACACCTTGTGCAGCGCGTGGCGCTCACCCACCAGATGCAGCAGGTCGCCCAGTTCGATACGGGATTCCGGCCGTGGCACCATCAGCTCGTCGCCCCGTTTGAGCCGTGAACAGATTACATCGGACTCGTCGAGACTCGGGATCTCGCTCAGCATCAGGCCGTGCATGTTGGGGTTGCGCACCGCGATGTTGATGGTCTGCAAGCTCTCCTTGGTTTTACCGGTTTGCAGCTCGAACTGGGCGGCTTCATCGTCGATCTTGATGCGAAAGAAGACCCTGACCAGCCACATGGTGAGCAAAATGCCACAGATACCAAACGGGTAGGCAACCGCATAGCCCATCCCCATCAAACCGGTAGAACCGGGCGCGGCGCCCAGCTCGGCCAGGATCTGCTGGCCCGCACCGAGAGATGGCGTATTGGTGACGGCACCGGAGAAGACCCCCAGAATGACCGGCAACGGCACATCGAAAAATTGATGCAAGCCAGCGGCCACCACGCAGCCAAGGATGACCAGCAAAGCGGCAAAGGCGTTGAGTTTGAGACCCGAACTGCGCAATGACGAGAAGAAACCCGGCCCGACCTGGATGCCGATGGTATAGACAAACAGGATCAGGCCAAATTCTTGAATAAAGTGAAGCGTTTGTGCATCCAGCGCGAGATCGGAGGCGCCTGCAAAGTGACCCACTATGATGCCGCCGAACAGCACCCCCCCTATCCCCAAGCCAACGCCATAGACTCGCCAGTTTCCCAGCCAGAGTCCTAGCACTGCCACCAGCGACAACATGCTGATGGAAAGCGCGATTTCACTCATTTCGTGCATCCTTTGCGAATTGAACTGGCCCTAGCTTGTCAGCAAACGCTGATGCCAACTGTGTGATACCGCACGAATTTATCCTTTTACGCGCTAAAAATACCAATTAAGGGCTAGTTGCAAGACGTTAGGCGACGTAGCCGTAAATGGCCATAAAGTGACAAACGCTGCCACCCAGCACAAAGAGATGCCAGATGGCGTGGTTATAGGGGATCTGCTTGGCCACATAGAAAATGACCCCGAGGCTGTAGATAAGGCCACCGAGCCCGAGCAGCAGCAGCCCCTCACCGGCCAGATGGATATAGAGCTGATAGATGACCACCAGCGACAGCCAGCCCAACATCAGGTAGGTAAAGAGCGACAGCTTCTTGAAGCGGTTGATAAACACCAGCTTGAACACCACACCAGCCAGCGCCAGGGCCCAGATCACCACCATCAAGCCCTTCGCCAGCGGCGTATCGAGCGCCACCAGCAGGAAGGGGGTATAGGTGCCGGCAATCAGCAGATAGATGGCGCAGTGATCAAACACCTTGCACCAGCGTCTGGCCCGCCCTTCCGCCATGCTGTGATAGAGGGTAGAGGCGAGATAGAGCAGCACCAGACTGCCGCCATAAAGGCTGTAACTCACCAGCGCCTGCGTGCCCTGCCCCCATCCCTTGATGAGCAACAGCACCAGCCCGACAATCCCCAGCAACAATCCCGCACCGTGACTCAGCCGGTTTGCCAGCTCCTCCCGGGGGGAGTAATCCATCACACCACTCATAACATCGACTCCACAATAACTGTGGCTCACTCTACCCAGCGCTATTTCGGAGTACAAGTGTTCGCTTAAAAAATGGAGTGGCTGTCACCTGCCCCCCTTTGGTGTATGCTCTGCCGCCGATGCCCGAGACAAGCGGCATAGACACCTACCCCGGTGACCTGGTCTGGAGAACCTGATGAAGTTGACTGAGCTGTTTGCACAAGCGGATCCCGCCTTTGGCGAGGCGATGAACACCTTGCTGGAGAGCTTCCACCACTCCGACGACAGTCAGGCCCCCTATCAGCGCGACCTGTTCACCCACCAGCTCGATCAATCCCGCATGCCTGCAGTCGGCCAACCTATCGAGGAGTATCTGGCGCGGCTGGCCACTCTGGTGCCCGGCGCCTCGCACCTCACCTCACCACGCTACATGGGCCACATGACGGCGCCCCTGCCGGCCTATACCGCCGAGCTGTCGCGCCTGCTGGTGATGCTCAACCAGAATCCGATGAAGATGGAGTCCTCCCGCCTGCTCAGCTTTCTGGAGCGGGAGGTGCTGGCCAAGCTGCACCGCCTCATCTATGACAGGGACGATGCCTTCTACGGCGAGCAGATGCATGCCAAGGATGCAGCCCTCGGCGTCATGACCAGCGGCGGCACCATCGCCAACGTCACGGCGCTGTGGCTGGCCCGCAACCGCGCCTGCGGCGACAACCTGTTCGCCCTCTATGAGCAGGGCTATCGCGGCGCGGTCATTCTGGGTTCCCGCTTGATGCACTACTCCTTCGACAAGGGGATGGATCTGCTGGGGCTGGGCGCCCGCAGCGTCTGGCGCCTCGAGACCGACGGGCAGAACCGGCTCAGTCTGGCTGCGCTGGAGCAAGCGCTGATCCAGTGCAAAGAGCAGAAATTGAAGGTACTGGCGCTGGTCGGCGTAGCCGGTAGCACCGACTTTGGCTCCATCGATCCGCTGCCAGAACTGGCGGCCATCGCCGAGCGCGAGCAGATCCACTTCCACGTGGATGCGGCCTGGGGCGGCCCGACCCTCTTCTCACCCCGCTATCAAGGTCTGCTTGCCGGAATAGAGCAGGCCGACACCGTCACGCTGGATGGTCACAAGCAACTGCTGGTGCCGCTTGGTACCGGCATGCTGCTCTGCCGCCAGCCCGACCTGATGATGGCAGTCAAGCGAGAGGCGCCCTACGCCATCCGTGCCACCTCGTTCGATCAGGGTCGCTTTACCCTGGAGGGCACCCGCCCGGCCAATGCCCTCTATCTGGACGCCGCCTTCCAGCTCTTCGGCCAGCAAGGCTATGCCGAGCTTATCGAAGCCAACTACGACCGGGCCCGACTAATGGCCGAGCTCATCACCAGTAATCCGGCCTTCGAGCTGATGTCTGCTCCGGTGATGAACCTGCTCTCCTATCGCTGCATCCCGCCCCACCTGCAGGGCAAGGTGCTGGATGAGACGGCAAATGCACAGATCAACGACTTCAACGTAGCGCTGCAAAAAGCCCAGCGGGCCGAGGGGCACAGCTTTGTCTCCCGCACCCAGCGGGCAGTAGTGCGCTACGGCGCCCAACCGCTCACCCTGCTGCGCGCCGTGCTGCTCAACCCCCTTATCGAAGAGCACCACATCGGCGAGCTGCTGGCCGATCAGCAGCGACTGGGGATCTCCATTGCACGTCAACTGTTTGGCGACAGCGCGGAACCGGCGTAAAAATGAGCGGTC
Source organism: Aeromonas sp. R2-2 (assembly GCF_040908355.1). Classification (NCBI taxonomy): domain Bacteria; kingdom Pseudomonadati; phylum Pseudomonadota; class Gammaproteobacteria; order Aeromonadales; family Aeromonadaceae; genus Aeromonas; species Aeromonas sp. R2-2. The sequence goes on from NZ_JBFODQ010000089.1 coordinate 6,798, forward strand.
TTATTCATTTGCCGTTGTCCACCGTGCAGGTAGACTGGGCGAAATTTGCAGGCCATCTTTGAGGACTAGGCGCCAGACATGAAGCAATTTATTGAATTTATTCCACTTATCGTTTTCTTCGCGGTCTACAAATTCTACGACATCTACATGGCTACCGGCGCACTGGTGGTGGTCACTGGTCTGCAGCTCGCCTATAGCTGGATCCGCTATCGCAAAGTCGAGAAGATGCAGCTCTTTACCTTCCTGCTGGTCGGCTTCTTCGGCGGCCTCACAGTTTTCTTCCACGATGACACCTTCATCAAGTGGAAAGTGACTGTCATCAACGTGCTGTTCGCACTAGGCCTGCTCATCAGCCGTTACGGCTTTGGCAAGAACCTTATCAAACAGATGCTGGCCAAAGAGCTGCAAGCACCCGATAAGGTCTGGGACACAGTCAATCTCGGCTGGGTCGGCTTCTTTACCGTCTGTGGCCTGCTCAACCTCTATGTGGCATTCAACATGCCGCAGGAGATGTGGGTCAACTTCAAAGTGTTCGGCCTACTGGGGATGACGCTGGTCTTTACCCTGCTGAGCGGCGTCTACCTCTATCGCCACATCCCTGCCGAGCAGTTGTCCCAGCAAAAAGACGAACCCAAAAAGTAACCCTCATCAGAAAAGGATCCTCTCATGTGGTATCTCATCTACTCCGAAGATGTCCCCGATAGCCTGCCACTGCGCAAGCAGGTTCGCCCTGCCCATCTGGCTCGCCTGCAAGCCCTGCAGGATGAGGGCCGGCTGCTGACCGCCGGTCCTAATCCTGCCATCGATGCCGAGGATCCGGCCGATGCAGGCTTTACCGGCAGCACCGTCATCGCCGAGTTTGCCTCGCAGGCGGACGCCCAGGCCTGGGCTGATGCCGATCCCTATGTGGCAGCTGGCGTCTATGCCAAAGTGACCATCAAGCCGTTCAAAAAGGTCTTCTGACCGCAAAGCGCATAGCGAAATAAAAAAGGCCGGACTGGAAGTTCATTCCAGTCCGGCCTTTTTGCATCCCGATATCTCGTTTATGCCTTGGCGACAAACCAGGGATTGAGGATATCGGGCTTGTTGTAGGCAAGGGGTGAGCCATCGAGCTGGGTGACGCTGCCACCCGCCCCCTCCAGCACCGCCTGTGCAGCGCCGGTATCCCACTCGCAGGTAGGGGCGAGGCGCGGATAGAGCTCGGCGCCCCCCTCGGCAATGATGCAGAACTTGAGGGAGCTGCCCATGGAGACCAGCTCGAGCTCGCCAAAAGGAGCCAAGAAATCGAGGGTCTCCTGCGACAGGTGGTTGCGACTGCCCACCACTCGCCACGCCTCGCCTTCACGATGAGGCCGGGTCTGGATAGGCTCGCGCTTGCCATCGGCGATGCGCCAGGCACCGAGACCCTTTCCGCCATACCAGAGCTTGTCCAGCACAGGGGCATAGACTAGCCCCCAGCGCGGTGCCCCCTCTTCAATCAGCGCGATATTGACGGTGAACTCACCGTTGCGGGAGACAAACTCCTTGGTGCCGTCGAGGGGATCCACCAACCAGTAGCGGGACCAGCCGTGGCGCGCCGCCTTCACCTCGAACCCAGACTCCTCCGACAATACGGGAATATCCGGAGTCAGCCGTGCCAACCCCTGAACGATCACATCATGAGCCCCCTTGTCGGCCGCCGTGAGCGGACTCTCGTCGCTCTTGTACTCCACCGCGAAGGGCTGGCTGTAGATGGCCATGATGGCCGCTCCCGCCGCACGGGCGACAGGTTCAAGTTCGGTGATATCGGGGTGGTACATAACAAACTCGATCAGTGAGTGAGAAACCCAGTCTATCGCGTTTGTCATCAACCGCTTATAGCTGATTGTACTGGATTATATTGCCCCTGCTTCTCCTGCCCCTTGCTGCCATCGGCTGGTACCAACAGCACTTCGATACCGGCATTGCGCAGGCCGGAAAGGATATCGGCAGGCACGGCATCGTCGGTGATCAGGGTGTGAATACGCAGGGTATCGATGATCTTGTGCAGACTGCGCCGGCCAAACTTGGTGGAGTCGGTGACCACCACAATCCGCTCGGCCACCTGACACATGCAGCGGTTAAGGCGCGCCTCGTCCTCATGATGGGTGCTGACGCCGCGCTCCAGATCGATGCCATCCACCCCGAGAAACAGCATGTCAAAGTGGTAGTTTTGCAGGGACTGCTCCGCTTGCGCACCGTAGAAGGAGAGCGACTTGCGGCGCAGATGTCCGCCCGTCATCAGCAGCTCCACCCCCTCTGCTTCGAGCAGTTCATTCGCCACATTCATGCCGTTGGTCATCACCAGGATCTCCTGATGTCCCTTCAGATGACGCGCCACCTCCAGTGTTGTCGTCCCCGAATCGAGGATAAGGCGACAACCGGAGGGCACCAGGGTCGCCGCCAGCGCACCGATCCGCTGTTTCACCGGGGTATTGAGCACACTCTTGTCGGCAATAGTGCGCTCCGGCACCGTCTGGCCCGGTTCACACAGCAGGGCGCCGCCGTAAGCCCGCACGGCCACCCCCTGCTTCTCCAGAAAGGCCAGATCGTTGCGGATAGTCACGGTAGAGACCTGATAGTGACTCGCCAGCTCGTTGACCTGAACGCTGCCATTGCTGCGCAGCTGCTGAATAATCCGCTCCCGCCGCTCGCTGGTTCCGAGCGCACCTTTTTCGCTTGTTTGCATAGTTCTTCTGCCGGAATGCTGTAGTGAATGATCGCTTTCACTTCGTTACGTTTGCATATTAACGCTCAGCGAAGGTGCCAAATCAAGCCTTCATTACGCTTTACCACCACTCTCATCATCTTTCCTCACTATTCAAAGCCTTTCGATACCTTTCTTTTTGTGATCCCTTTCAAGATCTGACGACTCTTTTGTTTCGTTTTCTTTTCCTCCCTACTACCGTAAAGAAAAGAAATCGAAAGAACATTTCCATACGCAGCAACCAAGGGACATCAAAATGAAATCCATGCTGGCACTGGTCGAAAGACACAAACAGGGAGAACAGACCGGGATCTACGCCGTCTGCTCCGCTCACCCGCTGGTGCTGGAAGCCGCGCTGCGGCTGGCCGCCGAAGGAGATGAGCTGCTGGTCGAGGCCACATCCAATCAGGTGGATCAGTTTGGCGGCTATACCGGCATGACCCCCGCCGACTTTCGCGATCGCCTCTACGAGCTGGCGGCACAATGTCACTTTCCGGCGCAGCGCCTCATTCTGGGGGGCGACCATCTGGGCCCCAACCGCTGGCAGGGGGAACCGGCCGAGCAGGCCATGGCCCATGCCGAAGCTCTCATCGCCAGCTATGTCGCTGCCGGGTTCAAGAAGATCCACCTCGACTGCAGCATGTCCTGTCAGGGCGATCCCGTTCCCCTGACCGATGAGCTGGTCGCAGAGCGAGCCGCACGGCTGGCGCAGATCGCCGAGCAAACCTGTCTGGCCACTTTTGGCGAGAGCGATCTGGTCTATGTGATTGGCACCGAGGTGCCGGTGCCGGGCGGTGCCCATGAAGATCTGGCCGAGCTGGTGGTCACCACGCCGGAGGCGGCGCGCCATACCCTCGAGGCCCATCAAGAGGCTTTCAACAAGGCGGGGCTGGCCCATATCTGGCCGAGAGTGATCGGTCTGGTGGTGCAACCCGGCGTCGAGTTTGACCATACCCGCGTCATCGATTACCGGCCCGAAAAAGCGGCGCCCCTTAGCCGGATGATCGAAGCCTATCCCCACATGGTGTTCGAGGCCCACTCCACCGATTACCAGACTCCCGAGGCCTACCGCCAGCTGGTACGCGACCACTTTGCCATTCTCAAAGTGGGCCCCGCCCTCACCTTCGCCCTGCGCGAAGCGCTGTTTGCCCTTGCCGCCATCGAGGAGGAACTGGTGGTTGCCAAGGCGTGCTCCGGTCTGCGCAAAGTGATGGAAGAGACCATGCTGGAGCGCCCCGACTTCTGGCGTAGCCACTATCAGGGCAGTGCCAACGAGTGCCGACTGGCCCGTGGCTACAGCTATTCGGATCGCATTCGCTACTACTGGCCCGATAGCCGGGTCGATGAGTGCTACGCCAGATTGCTGGCCAATCTGGCAGCGGAGCCCATCCCGCTCCCCCTGCTGAGCCAGCATCTGCCCCTGCAGTATCGCAAGGTGCGTCAGGGCTCGCTCTCGGCCAATCCCCACGACCTCATTCTCGATCAGGTGCAGGAGGTGCTGCGGCACTACGCCAGCGCCTGCACTGCGGCCTCTCGCCGCCATTCCCAGCTCGACCTTGTTGTATAAGGAGTTGCAGACATGATCCTTGGTTATCCAGAAGAGATGTTGCGCAGTGCCAATGGCCTGGCGACTGCCCGTGAAATTCGCCAGCAACCCGCCACCTGGCGCGAGACCCTCGCCATGGTCGAGGAGTGCCGTCCAGCATTGACCCGTTTTCTGACCCCCCTGCTCGCCCGACAAGAGCTGCGCATCATCCTGACCGGGGCTGGCACCTCCGCCTTTGCCGGTCGGGCGCTCGCCCCCTATCTCTCGGCCCACCTGCATGCCCGGGTCGAGGCGATCGCCACCACGGATATCGTCACCGATCCGGCCGAGTATCTGGCCGAAGATTGCCCGACCCTGCTTATCTCCTTTGCCCGTTCCGGCAACAGCCCCGAGAGCGTGGCGGCGGTCGAACTGGCCAGCCAGCTGCTCAGCCACTGCCACCATCTGGTGCTGACCTGTAACGGTGAAGGGGCGCTCTATCGCCGCTGCCAGCAAGATGCCCACTCTCTGGCCCTGCTGATGCCGCCCCAGACCAATGATCGCAGCTTCGCCATGACCAGCAGCCTCACCAGCATGATGCTGAGCTGTCTGGCTCTCTTTCTGCCAGAGCGGTTCAACCGCCAGCGCTGCGAGCAACTGGTCGCTACCAGCGACGCCATTCTGGAGCAGGTCGTACAGCGCGTGCCGGCCTGGAACGAGCCGTTGCCCGAGCGGGTCATCTATCTTGGCAGCGGCAGTCTGCAAGGGGTGGCGCAGGAGGCGGCACTCAAGCTGCTGGAGCTGACCGCCGGCCGTCTGGTCGCCATGTTCGATTCCCCCACCGGCTTTCGCCACGGCCCAAAATCGGTCGTCAACGAACAGACGCTCATCGTGCTGCTCATCTCCAACGACCCTTACACTCGGCAATACGATCTGGATCTGCTGCGCGAGCTGCGAAGCGATGGCAAGGCCGCTCGGGTGGTCGCCATCGCCGACCAGCACCATCCCGCCATCGAGGAGGGGGAGTACATCTATTTGCCCGCCACCCTGCATGGCGACGATGCCCAGCTCGCCTTCTGCTACCTGCTCTATGCCCAGTACTACGCCTTCCATACCTCGCTGGGGCTGGGGATCAGCCCGGACAATCCCTGCCCCACAGGTCAGGTCAACCGGGTCGTACAGGGGGTCAATATCTATCCGTTCCACCAAGAAGGAGTGCTGTGATGCCCAATATCGTATTGAGCCGGATCGATGAGCGTCTGATCCACGGTCAGGTCGGTGTCCAGTGGGTCGGCTTTGCCGGTGCCAATCTGGTGCTGGTTGCCAACGACGAAGTGGCAGAGGACCCCATCCAGCAGAACCTGATGGAGATGGTGCTGGCCGAAGGCATTGCGGTGCGGTTCTGGCCGCTCCAGAAGGTGATCGACAACATCCACAAGGCGGCAGATCGCCAGAAGATCCTGCTGGTCTGCAAAACCCCGACCGATTTCAACACCCTGGTTCAGGGAGGTGTCCCCATCTCCCGGATCAACGTCGGCAACATGCATTACGCCGACGGCAAGCGTCAAATCCACAAGACCGTATCCGTGGACGAACAGGACATCACCGCATTTCGCGCCCTGCGGGACGCCCGTGTCGAGTGCTATGTCCAGGGCGTGCCGACCGAACCGGCACAGGACATTTTCAATTTGCTCTGATTAAGGACAATTGTGATGGAAATCAGTTTTTTACAAGGTCTGCTGCTTGGCATCCTGGCATTTTTCGCCGGACTCGACCTGTTCAACGGTCTGACCCACTTCCACCGTCCCGTGGTGCTGGGGCCGCTGGTTGGCCTCATCCTCGGCGACCTGCCCACCGGTATTCTGGTGGGCGGTACTCTGGAGCTGGTCTGGATGGGGTTGGCCCCGCTAGCGGGGGCGCAACCGCCCAACGTCATTATCGGCACCATAGTCGGCGCCACCTTCGCCATCACCACCGGGGTCAAGCCGGATGTGGCGGTAGGGGTTGCCGTTCCCTTCGCCGTTGCCGTGCAGATGGGGATCACCTTCCTCTTCTCGGTGATGTCGGGGGTAATGTCCCGCTGCGATCGCATGGCCGAAGCGGCTGACGTGCGCGGTATCGAGCGGGTCAACTACTTGGCACTGCTGGCGCTGGGCACCTTCTACTTCCTCTGTGCCTTCCTGCCCACCTACTTCGGGGCCGAACATGCCAAGGCAGCCATCGACGTGCTGCCCGCCCGCTTGATTGACGGCCTCGGCGTTGCTGGCGGCATCATGCCCGCCATCGGTTTTGCCGTGCTGCTCAAGATCATGATGAAGAACGTCTATATCCCCTACTTCATCCTCGGTTTCGTCGCTGCCGCCTGGCTCCAGTTGCCGGTACTGGCCATCGCCGCCGCCGCGCTGGCCATGGCCCTGATCGACTTCATGCGCACCACTACCCCGCAAGCTCGTCCTGTTCAGGAGGAAACCGAAGATGGCATCTAACAACACTGCTGCGCGGATCATCTCCAGCGCCGAACCGCACAATACCCGGCCACAATCCGACGACACCTATGAAGATCAGCAGCTTGGCGCCGAGCTGACCAAGCAGGATATCAACCGCTTTGCCTGGCGCTCCCTGCTGCTGCAGGCCTCCTTCAACTATGAGCGGATGCAGGCCTCCGGCTGGCTCTATGGATTGCTGCCGGCACTGCAGAAGATCCACACCAATCCGCGGGATCTCTCCCGGGCGATGAAAGGGCACATGGGTTTCTTCAACACCCACCCCTTCCTGGTCACCTTCGTGATGGGGATCGTGCTGGCGATGGAGCGCTCTAAGCAGAACGTCAACAGCATTCAGAGCACCAAGATCGCAGTCGGCGCACCGCTCGGCGGGATTGGCGATGCCATGTTCTGGCTCACCCTGCTCCCCATCTGTGGTGGCATAGGGGCAGATCTGGCGCTGCAAGGCTCCATCATGGGTGCAGTGGTCTTCTTCCTGCTGTTCAACGTGGTCCACTTCGGCCTGCGTTTTGGTCTGGCGCACTACGCCTACCGCATGGGGGTAGCGGCCATTCCGGTCATCAAGGCCAACACCCGCAAGGTGGGCCATGCCGCATCCATCGTCGGTATGACGGTGATCGGCGCGCTGGTCGCCACCTATGTGCGTCTTGGCACCACGCTGGAGATCACTGCCGGTGATGCAGTCGTCAAACTGCAGGCGGATGTACTCGACAAGCTGATGCCCGCCTTTCTGCCGTTGCTCTACACCCTGGCGATGTACGCCCTGATCCGCAAAGGCTGGAGCCCGCTGCGCCTCATCGTCATCACGGTGGTACTCGGTATCGTCGGCAAGTTCGCCGGTTTCCTCTAATCCGGAGCCGGCAGCAAGCCGGCCCCCTTTGCAGTAAAGGAACAGACTATGTTGGGCATCATTATTTGTGGTCATGGCGGTTTCGCCAGCGGTCTGGAGCGCGCCATGCTGCAGATCCTCGGCGAACAGGAAGCGGTTATCGCCATCGACTTTCCCGAGAGCTCCACCACCGCCCTACTACAGGCACAGTGCGAAGCGGCGCTGACAGAGGTCGACAAGGGGGATGGCGTGGTCTTCCTGACCGATCTGCTCGGCGGCACCCCGTTTCGGGTCGCCTCAACCCTCTCACTGCACCAGACAGAGCGGGAGGTTATTACCGGTACCAACCTGCAACTGCTGCTGGAGATGGCGCTGGAACGCGATGGCCTCAGCGCCCGTGAATTCCGCCGGCAGGCCCTTGATTGCGGCCACCGGGGGCTCACCTCGCTGGCAGATGAGATGGGTAAAGAGCGTCAGACAGATGTCGCTCTCGCCGAGGAGGGCATCTGATGACCTCACGGATCCGTGCCCGTCGCCTGCTGACCGAACAGGGTTGGCTGGAACATCAGGAGCTGACCCATGAAGGGGGCATCATCACCGCCATTGCCCCCATCACGGATGGCGATCCGGCGCGAGATGTCGAGCTGCTGGTGCCTGCGCTGATCGACGGTCATGTCCACGGCGGTGCAGGCGTCGATGTCATGGATAGCGAGGACAATGCCTTGGCAACCTTGTCAATGGCCAAGGCGGCAGAAGGGGTCGGCGCCTTCCTTGCCACCACGGTCACCGCCCCACTCCCCGAGATAGAGCAAACACTTGCTCGGATTGCCGATGGCGTTGCCCGCGGCATGCCGGGCGCCGAGCTGCTCGGCTGCTATCTGGAAGGCCCCTACTTCACTCCGGACAACAAGGGCGCCCACGATCAGGCGCTGTTTCGGGAGCTGGATATTGCCGAACTGAACCATCTGCAACAGCTGGCGCGCGGCACCCTGAAAGTGGTCGCACTGGCACCGGAAAAAACCAATGCCATCGCGGCCATTCACCATCTTGCCGCAAATGGCATACGGGTGATGCTGGGCCACTCGGCGGCAGATCACGACACCACCATGGCGGCGCTGGCAGCGGGCGCCTCCGGGCTGGTGCACTGCTTCAACGGCATGCGCGGCCTGCACCACCGCGAACCCGGCATGGTCAGTGCAGGTCTTGTCCATCCCGCTGCCTGGCTGGAGCTGATCGCCGATGGCCATCATCTCCACCCGAGCGTGCTCAAGCTCTGTCACTGCTGCGCCGGCCAGCGCCTGCTCTTGGTCACGGATGCGATGCGCGCCGCCGGTATGCCCGACGGTCACTATCTGCTTGGCAACTATCGGGTCGAGATGAAAAACGGCGTGGTACGCACCGAAACCGGCGGTCTGGCGGGCAGCACCCTCACCCTGCTTGGCGCCGTACGCAACATGGTGCAGCTGGCGAACGTACCGCTCGATGAAGCCATCGCAATGGCCTCGCTGGCACCAGCAAAGATGCTCGGCATTGCCGATCGCCTCGGTTCACTGGCGGTTGGCAAACAGGCCAACCTGCTCGCCCTCACCACTGAACTCCATCAACAACACATCTGGCTAGCTGGCAGGGAGATAAACCCGACCCAGCTCTCCTCCCTTTTCTCAGGATCTCGCGTCAATCAGGACGCTCAGGAGTCACTATGTATCTGATCTCTTCCCATGAAATGCTCAAAGATGCCCAGCGCCGTGGCTATGCCGTACCGGCTTTCAACATCCACAACCTGGAAACCGTGCAGGTGGTGGCTCGCACCGCCGCTCGCATGCACTCTCCGGTGATTTTGGCTGGCACCCCGGGCACCTATCGCCATGCCGGGGTCGACTATCTGGTCTCCATCTGTCAGGCCGCGGCCCATGAGTACCGTATCCCGCTGGTGCTGCATCTGGATCACCACGAAGACGAGCAGGACATCCACAGCAAGGTCGAAGCGGGGATTCGCTCCGCCATGATCGATGCCTCGCACTTTCCGTTTGAAGAGAACATCGAGAAGGTGCGCAGCGTGGTCATCTTCTGCCACCGCATGGGGGCCAGCGTCGAAGCCGAGCTGGGTCAGCTGGGCGGTCAGGAGGATGACCTCATCGTCGATGCCGCTCACGCCAAATTTACCGATCCGCTCAAGGCTGCCGAGTTTGTCCGCCGCACCGGTATCGACTCGCTGGCGGTGGCCATCGGTACCGCCCACGGCCTCTACAAGGAGGAGCCCCGCCTCGACTTCGCCCGCCTCGCCGCCATTCGCGAGCAGGTGGATATTCCGCTGGTGCTGCACGGCGCCTCAGGCGTACCGGAAGCCGATGTGCGCCGCTGCATCGAACTCGGGATCTGCAAGGTCAACGTTGCGACCGAACTGAAGATCGCCTTCGCCGATGCGATGAAAGCCTTCCTTGGCTCTCATCCGGATGCCAGCGACCCGCGCCAGTATCTGGTGCCCGCCATGGCAGCCATGGAGGAAGTCGTCGAGGCGAAAATCCGTATGTGTATGAGCGAGGGAAAGCTGTGATCACGAGAGCTGACTCGCCATGCCGTGATTGACTTGGTTCAGCTAAAAACAACAAAGGACGCCGTGGCGTCCCTTGTTATTTTTGGCGGCCGGTCTCAGGCCGCGGGCCTATTTTGCAACTCAGATCCCCTGACGGGCTTCCTGCATCAGCAGGCGCATATCGCTCACGGCCTTGGCCAGACCATCGAAGGCGGCGCGGCCGATGATGGCGTGGCCGATGTTGAGCTCATAGAGCTCGGGGATAGCAGCGATAGCCTTGACGTTGTGGTAGTGCAGGCCGTGGCCGGCATTGACCTTGAGCCCCTTGCCAGCGGCATAGGAGGCGCCGGCGGCGATGCGCTTGAACTCGGCATTGCGCTCGGCATCGGTGGTGGCATCGGCGTAACGGCCGGTGTGGATCTCGATAAAGGGGGCACCACTCTCGGCAGCCGCATCGATCTGGATGGGATCGGCGTCGATAAAGAGGGATACCTGGGCCCCCACAGCAGAGAGGCGGGCAACTGCGTCAGTCACCTTGTCCAGCTGACCGGCCACGTCCAGACCGCCCTCGGTGGTCACTTCGGTGCGCTTCTCCGGCACCAGACAGACGAAGTGGGGCTTGATGCGGCAGGCGATGCCGATCATCTCTTCGGTCACCGCCATCTCCAGGTTCATTCTGGTCTGGATAGTCTGGCGCAGGATCTCCACATCGCGGTCGGTGATGTGGCGGCGATCTTCACGCAGATGCACGGTAATGCCATCGGCCCCGGCCTGCTCGGCCACGAACGCGGCCTGTACCGGATCCGGATACTGGGTGCCACGGGCGTTGCGCAGGGTGGCGATATGGTCGATGTTCACACCCAGATAGATTTCACTCATTGAGAACTCCTTGAAAGGCTTCATCTGTTGACTGCGCGGTCAGCGAATCACACCGCGCCAATATCCGTATGTCTGTAATCTGTGTCAGCCTTGCATGCTGGCTTTGCGTTTTAAAAACAGCTCCCGGCTCTTTAGCTGGCGCTTGCCCAGATAGGGTTGCAACGCCAATCGGCTGAAACGTTTGGCCGCCTGCAGCAAGGGAGGGGTATCGAAACGTCCCTCGGCAAAGGCGAGCAGGTGGGCACCGAGAAACAGGGTACGGGGATCCGGCGCCCGCTCGCAAGCAACAAAGCCCAATTCACGCTCGAAGCCATAGAGCAGGGTCGGCTCGATGGGCGACTCGTCGTCCGCCGTGTATTCGAAATCCACCGCATAGCCGAGCGCCTGCAACAGCAGGAACTCGAAGCGGCGCAGCGGCAGCTCCGGCGTCTCGCCATCGGCAAGCGCCATGATGGCACGGGCATAGGCATCGAACACTTCGGGGAACGGGGTGTGCGCTTCCAGCAGGTAGTAGACCAGCTCGTTGAGATAGAGGCCGTAGAAGAGGCGATCGCCACCGAGACGCAGGGAGTGATCCGGGCATTCGACCTGGGTGAGGTTCTTGAGATCACCCTTACCGCGCCAAGCGATGGTGAGCAGGGTAAAGGGTTGCAGCAGCCCCTTGAGAGGGGAGCGTGGCCCGCGAGAACCGCGAGCCACCAGAGTAAATCGGCCACTATCCTGGGTGAAGACCTCGACCAGCTGGCTGGTTTCCCGATAGGGCCGACTGTGGATGACGAAAGCCGGGGTCAGCAATCAGTCGTCGCCATACCCGAGGCTGCGCAGGGCGCGCTCATCATCAGCCCAGCCCGACTTGACCTTGACCCACAGCTCGAGGTGCACCTTGTTCTGGAACAGACGTTCCATATCGAGGCGCGCTTCGGTGCCGATGGTCTTGATCTTCTCACCCTTGTTGCCGATGACCATCTTCTTCTGACCATCGCGCTCGACCAGGATCAGGCCGTGGATGTGGTAGAGACCGTTCTCTTCCACCTTGAAGCGCTCGATCTCCACCGTCACCGAGTAGGGCAGCTCCTCACCGGTGAAGCGCATCAGCTTCTCGCGGATAATTTCGGAGGCCATAAAGCGGGAGGAGCGGTCGGTCACGTAATCTTCCGGGAAGAAGTGGACGTTTTCCGGCAGCAGATCCTTGGCCCACTCGCGGATCTTCTCCACGTTGGTGCCCTTTTCGGCACTGATGGGCAGAATATGGGCGAAGTTCATCTGTTGGCCCAGCCACTCGAGGTGGGGCAGCAGATCTTCTTTCTCTTTGACGTTGTCAATCTTGTTGACCGCCAGCACCACCGGGCACTTGAGATTGCGCAGCTTGCCCAGCACCATCTCGTCATCTTTGGTCCAGTGGGTACCGTCGACCATGAACACCACCATGGCCACATCACCCAGCGAACTGGTAGCGGCACGGTTCATCAGGCGGTTGATGGCCCGTTTCTCTTCAATGTGCAGACCCGGGGTATCTACATAGATGGTCTGGTAGTTATCCTCGGTGTCGATCCCCAAAATCCGGTGACGGGTGGTCTGGGGCTTCTTCGAGGTAATGCTGACCTTCTGGCCAAGCAGCTTGTTGAGCAGGGTGGACTTGCCCACATTCGGGCGGCCCACGATAGCGACAAAGCCGCAGTAGGTGGTATCTGTCATGACAGTTTTTCCAATGCTTGCTGCGCCGCGGCCTGTTCGGCCTTGCGACGGCTGGTGCCGACCCCGACGAGGGGACCATCCAGACCTTCCACGTCACACTGGACGGTGAACTCCTGGTTGTGGGCCTCGCCCTTGACGTTGGTCACAGTGTAGGTCGGCAGGGATTTGCGGCTTCCCTGCAAAATTTCTTGCAGACGGGTCTTGGGATCCTTCTGCTCGATGCCCGGCTTGATCTCTTCCAGGCGGCTGGCATACCAGCTCAGCAGCAGTGTCCGCACCGTCTCAAGATTGGTATCCAGATAGACGGCACCGATCACCGCCTCGACCGTGTCGGCCAGAATGGATTCGCGGCGAAAACCGCCGCTCTTGAGTTCGCCGGGACCGAGGATCAAGTGATCCCCGAGGTCGAACTCCCGGCCCAGTTCGGCCAGGGTCTTCTCGCGCACCAGGGTGGCGCGCATCCGGCTGAGATCCCCTTCCGCCGCTTGCGGGAAGCGGTGGAACAGATCGTCGGCAATCACCAGACTCAAAATGGAGTCCCCCAGAAATTCCAGTCGTTCATTGTGACGGGAACCGGCGCTGCGGTGAGTCAGCGCCCGGGTCAGCAGTTCCAGATCCGCAAAGACATGCCCGAGACGGGACTGCAGTCTGTTCATCTTGATATTCATTTACTTGATTCCGCCAATGCGGTTGAAGCGCACACCTGTCGGTACCCAACTTGGCAGCAGGGAGCCTTCTTCGCGCTCGAATTCAAAACTTATCCAGATAGCGACCGCCTTGCCGACCAGATTCTGTTCGGGCACAAAGCCCCAGAAGCGGCTGTCGGTGCTGTTGTCGCGGTTGTCGCCCATCACGAAATACTGGCCTTCCGGTACCACCCACTCGTCGGGGTAGGTGCCGGGCTGGCGATAGTAACGACCAACCATGTCGGGCATCAGCGGATTGCGCAGGGTCTCGTGGGAGACATCACCCAACTGCTCGGTATAGCGGTCAAGGGGGATCCCCATCTGGGTAAATTCGCCTCTTTGTTCAAACTTGACGTCGAGCTTCTTGAAGCCCGGGCACGTTTTCCCTTCCTGCTCTTCGCACTTGGGCCGGATCATCAGCTCCTTGTTGCGATAGATGACCCGATCACCCGGCATGCCGACCACCCGCTTGATGTAGTCAACGCGCGGTTCAAGGGGATACTTGAATACCACCACGTCGCCACGCTTGGGCTCGCCAGTCTCGAGGAACTTGGTGTTGGTCACCGGATCCCGCAGACCATAGGCAAATTTTTCCACCAGGATGAAGTCGCCCACCAGCAGGGTGGGCATCATGGAACCTGACGGGATCTGGAACGGTTCAAAAATGAACGAACGCAGGATCAGCACAAAGGTGATGACCGGGAAGACCCCAGCGGTCTGCTCAATCCAGACCGGTACGGGGGCCACCTTGGCCAGAGTCTTCTCATCCAGGTGGGCACCGCCATGGGCACGAGCCACGGCAATCTTGGCGGCGCGCTGCTTGGACCAAATCATCTTGTCCAGACACCAGATAACACCGGTGATCGCGCAGACCACCACCAGGATCAGGGAAAACGTGCTTGCCATCTATTAATCCTTTCCGACGTGGAGAATCGCGAGGAAGGCTTCCTGCGGCACGTCGACACGGCCGAGGGACTTCATCCGCTTCTTACCTTCTTTCTGCTTGTTCAGCAGTTTCTTCTTACGACTCACGTCACCACCGTAGCACTTGGCGGTTACGTCTTTACGCAGAGCCTTGACGGTGCTGCGAGCGATGATCTGGTTGCCAATGGCCGCCTGAATGGCGATATCGAACATCTGGCGCGGGATCAGCTCGCGCATCTTCTCCACCACCTGACGACCGCGATACTGGGCGTTGTCTTTGTGGGTGATGATTGCCAGGGCATCGACCCGCTCACCGTTGATCATGATGTCCAAACGGACCATGTCGGAGGTTTCGAAACGCTTGAAGCCGTAGTCCAGCGAGGCGTAACCGCGACTGGTGGATTTCAGGCGGTCGAAGAAGTCGAGCACCACTTCCGCCATCGGGATTTCATAGGTCAGCGCTACCTGCTTGCCGTGATAGACCATGTTGGTCTGTACGCCACGCTTCTCGATACAAAGGGTGATCACGTTGCCCATGTACTCCTGCGGCAGCAAGATATGACACTCGGCGATCGGCTCGCGCATCTCCTTGATGCTGGTGATGGCGGGCATCTGGGCCGGGCTGTCGATGTGGATGGTGGAGCCGTCGGTCAGCTCGATCTCGTACACTACGGTCGGCGCCGTGGTGATCAGATCCAGATCGTATTCACGCTCCAGACGCTCCTGAATGATCTCCATGTGCAGCATGCCGAGGAAGCCGCAACGGAAGCCGAAGCCCAGCGCAGTGGAGCTCTCC
Organism: Aeromonas sp. R2-2; assembly: GCF_040908355.1. NCBI lineage: Bacteria > Pseudomonadati > Pseudomonadota > Gammaproteobacteria > Aeromonadales > Aeromonadaceae > Aeromonas > Aeromonas sp. R2-2. The sequence goes on from NZ_JBFODQ010000089.1 coordinate 21,894, forward strand.
GGTTCGAAGAACAGGGAGGCATCGTTCAGGGAGAGCTTGTCGAGGGCGTCACGGAACGACTCGTAGTCATCGCTGGAGATGGGGAACAGACCCGCATAAACCTGCGGCTTCACCTTCTTGAAGCCAGCCAGCGCCTTGTCGGCACCGTTCTTGGCCTGAGTCAGGGTATCGCCCACCGGCGCGCCGTGGATGTCCTTGATACCGCAGACAACCCAACCTACCTCGCCGCAACCCAGACCCTGGGTATCCACCTGCTTGGGCGTGAAGATACCGATACGATCGACACCCCACACCTGACCGGTGCTCATCACCTTGATCTTGTCGTTCTTCTTCAGGGAACCATTCTTGATCCGCACCAGAGAGACAACGCCCAGATAGGAGTCGAACCAAGAGTCGATGATCAGCGCCTGCAACGGGGCATCCGGGTCACCTTCCGGCGCCGGGATCTTGGCGACGATCTCTTCCAGCACCAGATCAACACCCAGACCGGTCTTGGCGGAGCAGCGCACCGCATCGACTGCGTCGATACCGACGATGTCTTCGATCTCCTCGGCAACCCGCTCGGGTTCTGCGGCCGGCAGGTCAATTTTGTTCAGCACCGGCACCACTTCCAGATCCATTTCCATGGCGGTGTAGCAGTTGGCCAGAGTCTGTGCCTCAACCCCCTGGCCGGCATCCACCACCAGCAGCGCCCCTTCACAGGCCGCCAAAGAGCGGGAGACCTCGTAGGAGAAATCCACGTGGCCCGGGGTGTCGATAAAGTTCAGCTGGTAGGTGTTACCGTCTTGTGCCTGGTAGTTCAGGGTCACACTCTGTGCTTTGATGGTAATGCCGCGCTCGCGCTCCAGATCCATGGAGTCAAGCACCTGAGCCTGCATCTCGCGGTCGGACAAGCCACCGCAAGTCTGGATCAGACGGTCCGACAAGGTCGATTTACCGTGGTCGATGTGCGCAATAATCGAAAAGTTACGAATGTGTTTCATCGAGCAAGAGTCACTCAAAATTAGTTAAGGTCAGTTATGGAGGCGCGATTTTACTGGATAACCCGGCTGACGGCCATTCTTTAGTCGCCAGCACCAGTGAAATAGCGCCTGTTCAGTCAGGGGAGAATGCGGACAGGGACGACCACGCCGAGCATCTGCGGGCCGTAGCGCCCCTGATCCAGGCGGTTGGAAAAGTAACGAACCAGTAAAAAGCCCAGCACGCCCCCCAGCAGGCAGCAGAGAATGGTAATTCCCTCCCCGCCCGAGAGCAGCGGTGCCAGCCAGAGCTGCCCCAGCAAGGCGCCGGCCAACAGGCAGAAAAGCGGCAGCACATAGACCAGCGCCGCCCCGCGCAGCAGACTCTCCTGCGGGATACCGAGCCTCACTTGCTGGCCAACCCGCACCTCGGCGGTCAGCCTGACCCGCAAGCGGGGAGCTTTCAGGGGAAACGCCTTGGCCACGGTGCCGGTACCGCAGTTGGATTGCTGCTGACAACCACTGCAGGCGGAGCGACGCTCGCACTCCACCCAGGCATGGGCACCCTCAATGGCCACCACGGTCGCCAGCTCTTCACTCATCTCATTCACGGCAACACCTCGGGTTCACACAATCAGGGGATCTGACCACGACTCGCCACGCTCGGCAAGCGGTGAAGAACCCCGCATCCCCCGTTACTGCACCGCTTCGTTGCGGGCCAGCGGCTGGACCGACTCGGCGATGCGCTTGGCGGTTTCGGCAGGCACCTCACCGACCACGGTGATCTCGACCCCCACCTCGTTGACATAGCTCACCAGCGAGGTCGCCCCCTGGCGGATCAGCTGCTGGCGCACCGCCTGCTTGGGATCCACCCGGGAGACGTAGACCGAGAGATCCACCAGCCCGTCGGAGAGCATCATGTAGTCCACCGGCATACTGGTGGTCACCAGCTGGTGCCGGTCTTGCGACAGCACCTTGAAGCCATCGGGCAGCCAGGTGATCTGCCAGTTCAACTGCTGTTGTGGCGCCGGATAGGCATCCTCCAGCGCCAGCGCCGGAGGCTGCTTGCTGTTGGCCAGCTTCACCAGCCAGGGGGCCGGTTTGCTCTGCAGATCCAGCTCGACACCGAGCACCTGCTCCACCAGATTGCCTTCCCGCTCGACCATGTCGATCCGCAGCAGCAAGTGGCTCTGCTCATCAATCCAGAGCACGAAACCATATTTGTCGGCCTCTTTAGGCACCAGCCTTACCACCTGCGCCACCACACCGGCAACCCGGCTGCGGCCGGCCAGCACAGGATCATAGCTCTCCAGCACCTGTGCCAGCGGCATCTTCACCAGGGTCGACCAGATGCCGGGGAAGCGGGCATCCTTCAGGGTGTAGGGATCGTGGCTGTTTTCAAAGAAGGTGTATTCGTTCTGGCGCTGGAGATACTCGATCGCCTTGCCGTCGAGGTAACTGAGGTGGGCCACTTCCTTGCCGTTGATCACGGCATGGCTGATCCGGATCGGTTCAAGACGCCCCTGACGGGCCTTGACCATGGACAACTCGAAATTCTGTTGCTGCACGGCACTCTGCATCTGCTGCAACAAGGCCTCGGCCGACTTATCGTCGGCCGAGGCCTTGGCACTAATCAGCAGGAGAGAGGCCAGCAAAATACGGCTGGACTGGCGCACGTTTGTATCCCTGACAATTCGTTATTGTTGGATCTGTCTGTCTTGCAACAGGCGCTGCTGCAACTGGTGGTCACGCAAGAAGGCGTTAATCCGCTCCCGCTGCTCCTGCATCTGCTGTTCGGTCAGCCCTTGCTGACGGGCACGGGCGCCATCCTGTTGCGGATAGTGAACACTCACCGGCGCCGCACTGCCACCGATTGGAATGGTATTGAGCACCGGATTGGCCGGAACGCCATCCTGCCCCTGATACTGCTGCACCCCGAAGATAACGGCAGCGGCCACGGATGCCGCAATGGCATATTGACCCAGTTGCTGACCAACACGGCGGAACAACGGAACCACATTAGAATCTGTCTTGACCGGTGCAACGGCAGGTTGCAGCACGGGAGCCGTCTCGACCGGCTTGGGTGCCAGTATGGTGGGCTCATCCTCCAGCGCAGCCATGATGCTGTCACTGAGATCCAGTTGCAGATTGACCGGCAGGTCACCCCGCATGGCATCGCCGATCAGGTGGTAACGACCCCAGGTATCTTGCAAGTCGGAGTCCATCTCCAGCTCGTTCAGTACCTCTGCGTCACTCAGGTCACCATCCATCAGGGCAGAGATTTGCTCTTTATTTGCCATAAGTTAACCCGTCTTTCCCCAGTTAATTCTCGATCAGAGGTTGCAGCTTTTTATCGATTGCTTCCCTCGCCCGGAAGATACGGGATCTGACCGTACCCACTGGGCAATCCATGATTTCGGCAATCTCTTCGTAGCTCAGCCCTTCCAGTTCGCGAAGGGTGATAGCTGTCCTCAGGTCTTCCGGCAATGCCTCTATGGCTGAAAACACGGTGCGTTTGATCTCGTCAGTCAGCGCCAGGTTTTCAGGGGTTGAGACCTCTTGCAAGGCTTCACCACCACCATAAGACTCCGCTTCGTCAGCCTCCACATCACTGCTGGGCGGCCTGCGCCCCTGGGAGGTGAGATAATTCTTCGCCGTGTTCACGGCAATTCGGTACAACCAGGTGTAAAAAGCACTTTCGCCACGGAATGTCGGCAATGCACGGTAGGCTTTTATAAAGGCCTCTTGCGCCACATCGGGCACATCACCGGGATTGTTGACATACCTGGCAACCAGGTTGACCACCTTATGCTGGTATTTTTTTACCAACAGGTTGAAAGCTGCTTTATCGCCGCGCTGGACCCGTTCAACCAGCTGTTCGTCCAGTAGATTCTGGTCGCTCATCAGAGCCGTAAAACCCCCATCAGGTTATCGTTTTTCTTTTCCGGCCCTTCCTAAGCGCACAAGTTCAGACAGGGAGAATCAGAGAAAGTTCGCTTCAATTGAAAAAAATGTGATGCAGGCTGCATCCTCGCCCTCGCTTGGGCTACCATGGTGCCAGTTCTTAATCCAGGCCAATGATACTTATGAAAGCAAGTGTTGAATACCTTTGCGATGTACTGATCATTGGCAGCGGTGCCGCTGGTTTGTCCCTCGCGTTGCGATTGGCAGACCACGCCAAAGTCCTGGTTCTGAGCAAGGGGCCCATCAGTGAAGGGGCCACTTTCTATGCGCAAGGAGGCATCGCTGCCGTTTTCGACGAAACCGACAGCATCGAATCCCACGTGAGCGACACGCTCAACGCGGGCGCCGGGTTGTGTGACCCGGCAGTGGTCGAGTTCACCGCACGCCACGCCCGCGAATCCATCCAGTGGCTCATTCAGCAAGGGGTCCCCTTCGATCAGGAGGAGAACGCCGACGGCGAGTCCCAGTACCACCTGACTCGTGAAGGGGGCCACAGCCATCGCCGCATCTTCCACGCGGCGGATGCCACCGGCAAGGCGGTGCAGCTCACCCTGATCGATCAGGTGCGCGCTCACCCCAATATCCAGCTGATGGAGCGCTTCAACGCGGTCGACCTCATCACCACCCGCAAGCTCAACCTGCCAGGCAACAAGGTGCTCGGCGCCTACGTCTGGAACCGCAACGCCGAGCAGGTCGAGGTGATCCGCGCCCGTTTCGTGGCACTGGCCACCGGTGGTGCCTCCAAGGTCTACCAGTACACCTCCAACCCGGATGTGAGCTCTGGCGATGGCATCGCCATGGCATGGCGGGCCGGTTGCCGGGTGGCGAACCTGGAGTTCAACCAGTTCCACCCCACCAGCCTGTTCCACCCGGACGACCCCAACTTCCTGCTGACCGAAGCGCTGCGTGGCGAGGGGGCCTATCTGCGCCGCCCGGACGGCAGCCGCTTTATGCCGGAGTTTGATGAGCGGGCCGAGCTGGCACCACGGGATATCGTCGCCCGCGCCATCGACCACGAGATGAAGCGGCTCGGGGCGGACTGCATGTATCTGGATATCAGCCACAAACCGGCCGATTTCATCATCAAGCACTTCCCGACCATTTATGAGCGTTGCCTCGCGGTCGGCATCGACATCACCAAGGAGCCGATGCCCATCGTGCCTGCCGCCCACTACACCTGTGGCGGCGTGATGATCGACAACAACGGCCAGACCGATATCCCCGGCCTCTACGCCATCGGCGAAGTGACCTACACCGGTCTGCACGGCGCCAACCGCATGGCCTCCAACTCCCTGCTGGAATGCGTGGTCTATGCCCATCAGGCAGGGGCCGATATTCTGGCCAAGCTGCCGATGAGCGTGGAGCCGCCGCGCCTGCCGGTATGGGACGAGAGCAAGGTGGAAGATTCCGACGAACTGGTGGTGATCCAGCACAACTGGCACGAGCTGCGGCTGATGATGTGGGACTACGTGGGGATAGTGCGTACCAACAAACGCCTGGCCCGCGCCAAGCGCCGCATCGACCTGCTCAAGCAGGAGGTGCAGGAGTACTACGCCAACTTCCGCGTCTCCAACAACCTGCTGGAGCTGCGCAACCTGCTGCAGGTAGCCGAGCTTATCGTCAACTGCGCCCTGCAGCGCAAGGAGTCTCGCGGCCTGCACTACAACCTGGATCATCCGGATATGCTGCCGGACTCCAAGCCAACCGTGCTGACCCCGGAGCGGGATTAATCCCCCTTCCTGCCAAGCGTTGCAGCAATCAGTGACCCCGCCCCGGCGGGGTCACTTGTTTTCAACTGCTTTTCAGCCACAAAAAGAGTGTCGCCAGCCACATGGCAACAGCTTATCGCGATAAATCAGCGCATGGTCATCACGGTAAAGCAGGCATCAGCGCCGAGACGGCAGAAAGTGGATGGCTCGCGCCAGCAGGCGGTAATGTTCGGGGGAAAGGGCGTCGGAGAAGATCCACAGTTGCCGTGGCGACACAACTCCACTCTCTTGCTGCTCGGGACAAAGCGCCAACCTGAGCACGCCGGGCAGAATGCGGCTTTTCTTGTCGAGCTGATAGCGACGACCTTGCCACTGCAACCACTGGCCATCCCAGACGAGCTCGAACGGGGGCGCGGCGAGCGCACGCCAGCTCAGCCAGAGCGCCACGAGCCAGACGGGCAGCAACAGTGCCCACTGCCAACCGGCAATCAGGCCAGCCACCGGCCAGAGCAGCAACAGAAAGAGGGCCACCAGCAAACATTGCTGATGGCGGGAGGGGTGAACCGTCATGATCACCCGCTCCACAGGATTACCCCTGGCGGTCGTGGCGCGCCTGATTGCGCTCCAGGATCATCGGGATCATGGCGGCAAATGCCGGATCGGCAGGGACACCATGACCCATGCACCATTTGAACAGATCCGGATCGTCGCTCGTCAGCAGGCGGATAAAGGTCTGCTGATCGGCTTCGCTCAGGGAGTCGAACTCGTGTTCGAAAAAGGGCATAAAGATCACATCCAGCTCGAGCATACCGCGACGGCAGGCCCACTTCAGGCGGGATTTTTCAACTGGGCTCAACATGGCACTCTCCTTACAAAGACCGGGGGATGGTACCAGCTGGATTTTCCGGCTGACAAACATTAGTTACGTCTTTACCATGCAGCTCACATACTTTCTCTCTGGAATACCATCGTGAGCCTGCAACCACCTGTTTTTCCTGCCGAGCCGACCCGCTTCCCCCTGACCAAGCTGGCCATCACCCGTATCAGCGGCCAGGATCGCGCCAAATATCTGCAAGGTCAGGTCACCTGTGATGTCAACGCCCTGCAACCGGGGCAACAGACCCCGGGCGGCCACTGTGATCCCAAGGGCAAGCTGTGGAGCAATTTCCGCCTGCTCTGTCTCGACGACAGCCTGCTGCTGCTGACCAGCCCTTCAGTGCTGGAACGTCAGTTGCCGGAGCTGAAGAAATTTGCCGTATTCTCCAAGGTCGAGATCGCCGCCGATGAACGCCACGCCACCGGGATCGCCGGTACAGGCAGCGATGGGTGGATCGCCGCGCAGTTTGGCCTTGAGCAGAGCGGTCTTATCGACGGCGGCATGGCGGTGAAGATTGAGCAGGATCGCTGGCTGCTGGTGAGCAATAAGCAAGCCGACGCTCTGCCGCAAGGTGACGAGTCACTCTGGTGGGGGCTCGAGATCAAGGCGGGCCTGCCACACATGGAAGCGGTGCATCAGGGGGAGTTCATCCCGCAGATGCTCAACCTGCAGGCACTGGACGGCATCAGCTTCAACAAGGGCTGCTACATGGGGCAAGAGACGGTGGCCCGCGCCAAGTATCGCGGCGCCAACAACCGCGCCCTGTTCCTGCTGGCGGGGACTACCGGCGAGCCGGTCGCCAGCGGCGATATCCTGGAGCTGCAACTGGGTGACAACTGGCGCCGCAGCGGCATGGTGCTCAACGCCTGGCAACATCAGGGTCAGGTGTGGCTCACCGCCGTACTGCCGAAAGATACCGAGGCTGACGCCCAATTCCGTCTCAAGCAGGACGAAGGCTCCCGCCTCACCCTGCAACCCCTGCCTTACGCCCTGACCGAGTAAGGTCGGCTAGCGAGGCACCCGCGCCAGCAGTGCCTCCTTCAGCCAGCGCCCCGCCTGCCCCAGCGGGCGGGCGCGATGCCACTGCAACTCCAGCGCCAGCGCGTGGCTGGCGATAAAGTCCGGCTCCAGCACCACCACTTCGCCGCGAGCCAACGGCTGATGCAGCAGAAATTCCGGGATGGCGGACCAGCCAAGGCCCCGCTTGACCAGCTCCAGCACCCCGAGATCCCCCTCGACCCACCACACCTGAGCCGAGATGCGAAAGCGCTGACGCTCGCTCCCTTCCCGTCGGCCGGTGACCATCAGCTGGCGCGCCCCCTGCAGATCGACCTCCTGCAGCGGCTGCTTGCGGGCCAGCGGATGATCCGGTGACACCACCAGCGGCATGGTCACCTCCCCCAGCGAATGGGCGACAATCTCCCGCTGGGGATGCACTTTCTGATAGCTGATGCCGAGCTGGGCCCGCCCGGTCACCAGCATCTCGGTCACGTCCTCCATCAACGGGAAGAGCAGCTCCAGCTCCACGGTCGGATAGCGAGTGGCGAACTCCTCCAGCAGGGTGCCGAGCCAGGGGAGGTGGGAGTCATCATCGATGGCCAGAGTGAGCCGAGTCTCCACCCCGGCCGCCAGCTCCCCGGCAATGGATTGCAATCGTTCACTCTGCGCCAGCAGGATCCCCGCCTCCTGCACCATGCGGGCCCCCGCCTCCGTCAGCTGCGGATAGCGGCCGCTGCGGTCAAACAGGGTGAGCGCCAGATCGATCTCCAGATTGGCGATGGCGCTGCTCACCACCGACTGCGCCTTGCCCAGCTTGCGGGCGGCAGCGGAAAACGAGCCGGTTTCGGCGGCCGCCAGCAAGATCCTCAGTTGTTCCAGTGATGGCGTCATCTTATGGCCCTCCGGCAAGCCCTCTCATCCATCTATTTTAGCGATGGAGACCAACATGAATCTATCGCTAAAGATCTATAGATTAACCAGCAATCCGTGAATGAACCTGATTGAGAGAGTGACTTATGCGTACCCGTAACGATCGCCTGCGCCATGCGATTGGCTTTGAATTTATTGGCCTGCTGGTTGCCGCCCCGCTGGCCAGCTGGGTTACCGGGGTCGGGCTCAACCATATGGGCCCGCTGGCACTGTTCTTCTCGGTGCTGGCCACCGTCTGGAACTACATCTACAACATCGGGGTCGACAAGCTGCTGCTGAAATATCAGGGCCATACCCACAAGACCCTGTGGCAACGGGTGCTGCATACCTTCGGCTTTGAGGGCGGTCTGCTGATCGTCGCGCTGCCGGTCATGTCCTGGTGGCTGAGCGTCAGCATGCTGGAGGCGCTGGTGCTGGATCTGGGCTTCGTCGTCTTCTATCTGATCTATGCCTTCGTCTACAACTGGGGCTATGACAAGGTGTTTCCCATCCCCCGCGAAGTGCCGCACGGCATGCCCCAAGAGGCGCGCTAAGGCACGAATCAGTTGGATTGAAACCGAGAAGTGAAGGTCAACAAGGGAAGGCAACAGAAGAAACGACACGGCCTCACCATGGCAAACATGATGGGGCCGCAAGAGGGATCAGCGCAGGCAGGCCGGCTGATTCTGAGGTAAGGATTCAGGCCTGCCCGTGGCTCAAGCCTGGGCCTTGAGCTCTTCGCCGCTCTCGTCAGTTGCGACCACCTCTTCAGGCTGGGCCTGAGCGGTCTGCAGCGCTTCCAGCTCGCTCTGATAATCGCTCAGGATCTGCTGGGCAACCGCCATATCTCCCTTGTGTTTGCGCTCGAACAGATGGTGCTGCACCACGCCGTTGAGATACTCCACTGTAATGGGCTGCTCCAGGGTGGCCATCAGCTCCTCTTTCTCCAGCTCGGCATTGATTTCATCGGCGGTCGTGCGCAGCAGCCCGGCCAATTGAACCAACATGCGGCGCTCACCTTCGCGCAGCAGGCTCAACATGCGGTTTCTCTGCTGCTCATTCTGTTGGGTCATACATTTCCTTACGTCAATTGGGAACAAGCTCGCTCATTCTGCCCTGTCCCCATGACAGCGTCTATCTCATGCCCCCCACAAATTTTTGGCGCTGGCTCACAAATGGCTACAGATGCTATTTGAAGCGGCTCTGGGGTATAGTAGCCGCTGATTTTCGGGCGCTTTTTTCACCTTCATCCGCAGACAGGGATGAGACGGCAAGGGCGCCTGCCCGGTTTACCCCAACGAGGTGAAGATCCGCTTTATGACCGACGCCATTGTGGTGCTCTGCACCTGCCCAGATCAAACCAGTGCCGACCTTCTCTGCGAACAGCTGCTGAACCAGCGGCTGGCCGCCTGCATCAATCAACTGCCGGGCATTACCTCCGTCTATCGTTGGCAAGGCAAGGTGGAGCGCGCCACCGAGATCCAGCTCATCATCAAATCCCGCCAGTCGCGCTTTGCCGAGCTGCAGGCATGTATTCAGGCCAATCACCCTTATGAGGTGCCCGAGCTGCTGGCTCTGCCGGTGAGTGCCGGACTACCCGCCTATCTCGACTGGCTCAATGGGGAGACCTCATGACGTTCATCCGCTTGCTCTCTCCCCTGCTGCTGCTCTGTGCCCTGTTGACGACAGCGGTGGGCAGCTCCCCAGCCCACGCCAGCGGCGCCGATCTGCTCAGCTCGCTGGGTATTGAGGCCAACGCCAAGCCCAAATTTTTGCAGGTCGATGAGGCCTTTCAGATCGAGAGCGAACGGCGTGGCGATCAGCTGCTGCTAACCCTCCACATCGCCGACGATTACTACCTCTATCGCCACAGCCTGCGCTTCAAGGCGAACAACCTCACCTTCAGCGAGCCGACCCTGCCAGAAGGCACCGAGCACGAGGATGACTTCTTCGGCAAGACCCGGGTCTACTACCAGCAGGTGAGCATCGCGGTGCCGCTAAAGGAGGTGGGGGAAAATGCTACCCTGCGGGTGCGCTATCAGGGCTGTACCGACGGCCTCTGCTATCCACCGACCGACAAGCTGATCGATGTGGCCCCGCTGGTCACGGCAACCACAGCGTCAACTGCTGATGCGGCACAAAGCGTCGCACCGGTTAGCCAGCAGGATCAGCTGGCCGCCGCCCTCGGTAATCAGGGTTTTTGGCTCAGCATCGTCGCCTTCTTCGCGCTGGGGCTGGGGCTCGCCTTCACCCCCTGCGTCTTCCCCATGTATCCCATTCTGACCGGCATCATCGCCGGTGCCGGCCATCGCCTCTCCACCGGTCGCGCCTTCCTGCTCTCCTTTGTCTATGTGCAGGGGATGGCGGTCACCTACACCTTGCTCGGACTGGTAGTGGCCTCGGCTGGGCTGAAATTCCAGGCGGCGCTGCAACACCCCTATGTGCTGATCGGTCTATCGGTGATGTTCGTGCTGCTGGCCCTCTCCATGTTCGGACTCTATACCCTGCAACTGCCGAGCGGTTTGCAAACCCGTCTCTCCGGCCTCTCCAACCGCCAGCAGGGCGGCTCAGTAGTCGGGGTCGCCATCATGGGGATGATCTCTGGGCTGGTCTGCTCCCCCTGCACCACGGCGCCGCTCTCGGGGGCGCTGATCTACGTGGCCCAGAGCGGCGATCTCTGGCTCGGCGGGGCGGCGCTCTATGCGCTGTCACTGGGGATGGGTCTGCCGCTGCTGCTGCTCGGCACCTCGGGTGGCAAGCTACTGCCCAAGGCGGGCGCCTGGATGGATGTGATCAAGCAGCTGTTTGGTTTTGCCCTGCTGGCAGTGCCGATCCTGCTGCTGTCACGGCTATGGAGCGATCAAGTTACTACCCTCGCCTGGCTCGGCTGGGGGCTGCTGCTGTGCGGCTATCTCTATCACCACAACCAGCACCAGCCCCACTCGGTGGCCAAAAGCGTACGCGGCTTCGTGCTGTTGCTGGCGATGATCAGCGCCGTGGTGGTGGGCAAGGATCTGCTGCAACCGGCCACCCCTGCTGCCATCACGGCGGATGTCAGTCAAACGGCGCCGCGGTTTATCCGCGTCAAGACGCTGGATGATCTCAAGGTGCAGCTGGCCGCCGCCCGCGGCAAGCCGGTGCTGCTCGACCTCTACGCCGACTGGTGCGTCGCCTGCAAGGAGTTCGAGCACAAGACCTTCAGCGATCCCACGGTGAGGGAGCGCTTCGGCCAGATGGTGCTGCTGCAGGCGGATGTTACCGCCAACGACGATGCCGATATCGAGCTGCTCAACAGTCTCAATGTGCTGGGGCTGCCGACCCTGATCTTCTTCGACCGCGAGGGCAAGGAGCTGACAGGGCAGCGGGTCACCGGTTTTATGGGGCCTATCCCCTTTGCCAAACATCTCGAGATGGTAAGTGATGCACACTGAGTTGCGTCGGCTGCAGACAAGCGATGCACCTGCCTTGCAGCGGCTATTCGAGTTTGCCCCCTCCTATCAGGCGGCGGTGAGCAATGACCCTCTCTCTGCACTGGCGGGAGAAGAGGAACTTGTCGCCTGCCCACCCGGCCTGCCTCTCTCCGACAAACATCTCATCGGCCGCTGGGAGCAGGGAGAGCTCACCGCTGTCATTGATCTGCTGCGCGGCTACCCCAATCCAGACACCGCCTATCTGGGTCTGTTACTGGTGGGGGAACCCTGGCAAGGGAGTGGCCGTGGTCAGTCGCTCTATCTTCACGCCTGCACGATGGCAAGCTCATGGGGGGCTACCCGGCTTCGCCTGTCAGTGATTGCCAGCAATGAGAGTGCTCTATCCTTCTGGCTGCGCAGAGGGTTCACCGAGTGCTATCGCCGCGAGCTGGCAGGTTATCGGGCCGAGGCCATCGTGCTGGAACGTTCACTGGAACCGTGAGCCGAGGTTTGCCGCCGCGCATTCGCGTGGCACAATCGCCCCTCTCGTTTTGCACTTGTCCGGAGTTTTGATGAAAAAGTGGTTCATCCCCCTGCTAGCCCTCTGGCTTTATGGCTGCAGTGCAGGGCCCGGTGAAGAGGATATCCGCCAGCAGGTCACCGCCAAGCTGCTGGCCGAGACAGACGCCAACCTGTTCGATATCAGCGACTTCACCATCCTCAGCAAGGAGGAGCGGATGGAGGGGGTCTATCTGGTCAAGGTGAGTTACCAGCTCCACTTCAAGCAGGGGCTCGATCAGTTGCAGGTGTTGCACGACGAGGATCTGGTCTACGACCGGGTTGGCCCCTTCCAGCAGGAGATGGGGCTGATGGAGCTCGAGCGTAAATATGGCGAGTTCGAGGCAGGCCAAGTGCTGCCACAAGAGGGCGAGGTGTGGATGATGAAGGGCGAACAGGGCTGGCGACTGGCGGAACCGGCCCAATAAAGCGCTTTCCGCCCCTTATGCTCTGCAACGACTGGACTGCCGTTGCCAACCAGCTCAAACCTGGGTATCGACCCGATACCCTTTTCGCTCGGCAGGTTCGCTCGGCAGCTTGCTGGCCAACCCTGAGAGTACCTCCTTGAGGGTGACCCCGCTCTCTGCCGCACCACTGCTCTCCAGCAGCTTGGTCAGCTGGCTCTGCAAGGGATTGACCGCTTCACGCTCGGCTCCTTGCTCGCTCTCTTTTTCCTGTCCGCCCTGCTGATCCAGCTTCTCCAGCAGGCGCTCCAGATCCTGTTTGAGCGGGTTTTCGCTGCTGTCGGCGATGACGAGTTTGCGCTGTTCCTGCTCTTGCCGCTGTTGTTGCTGCAATGCCAACTGTTGCTCCTGCTGCTGTTGCAGGGAGCCCATCATGGTGTTGATGAACGCTTCCAGCGAATCTCTGATTGAAACAGTGCCACCGCCGCTGCTCTCCCCTTGCGCTGACAGTCCCAGCTCATCCAGCACAGCGCCAAGGTCGCGCACCAGGCTGTCACTGCCCGTTGATGGTGAAGTCGCAGCCCGCTCCTGTGCCTGCACGGCGGGAGAACCCTGCCGTTGCGCCAGCGGGCTGAGCCCGCCTGACGCGATTACATTTATCTCCATCTTGGCCCTCCTCTCCCCGCCCTCTGGCCATTTTCGGCAAATATTCCGGCAATCTGACAACCCTTTGCCCATTGGCAGATAACCGCTCTCACACCTAAAAGATAGCGCCAACCGGACGAGATTGGCGCGAATGCATCTTTTGGTCTATCAGGCGGAACGATAGTGCTAACCCGCTATAAACAAGAGGTTGGCAAGGGGGCTGGCGTTCAGCCATCACTGCGCAGGCTGACAATGGGGGTCAGAAGATATCCTTCATCCGGTGCCACAACATTCCCAGTGCCAGCAGCGGAGAGCGCAGCGCCGGGCCGCCGGGGAAGGTGATATGGGGCACGCTGGCAAAGAGATCGAAACCCCGGCTCTCGCCGCGGATCGCCTCGGCCACCAGCTTGCCCGCCATATGGGTGGCGTTGAGGCCGTGACCCGAATAGGCCTGGGCGTAGAACACGTTTGGGTATTCCTTCAAGCGGCCAATCTGCGGCAGCCGGTTGGCGCCGATCCCGATCATGCCGCCCCACTGAAACTCGATGGCAGTGCCAGCCAGCTCGGGGAAGACTCGCAGCATCTTGGGCAACATAAAGGCCTTGATATCCTTCGGGTCTCGCCCCGAATAGTTGCAGGCGCCGCCAAACAGCAGGCGGCCATCGGCAGAGAGGCGGTAGTAGTCGAGCGCAACATTCTGGTCGCACACCGCCATGTTTTGCGGCAGCAATCGCTGGCGCAAGCGGCGATCCAGCACCTCGGTGGCGAGAATGTAGGAGCCGGCCGGCAGCACCCGCCCTCCCAGCTCCGGATTGAGGTCATTGAGGTAGGCGTTGCAGCCGATCACCAGATAGTCGGCTGTGACCCGGCCGTGGGCGGTGGTCACTTCAACCTGCTTGCCGTAATCGATATGGGTCACTCTGGAGTGTTCAAACAGGGAAACCCCGAGGCTGGCGGCGGCGCGCGCCTCGCCGAGCGCCAGATTGAGGGGATGGAGATGGCCGGAGCCCATGTCGATGAGGCCGCCGATATAGCGATCCGACCCCACCACGCTATGGATATCTTCCCGCGGCACCAGTTTGAGTTCGTGCTCATAGCCCAGACTCGCCAGATGGTCGAGATCTTCCTCGAAGCCGGCCAGATGGCGCTGACGGGTGGCAAGGTCGCAGTAACCCCAGGTGAGATCGCACTCGATATTGAAACGCTCGACCCGCTCGCGCACCAGTTGCACCGCCTCCAGCCCCATCAGGTCGAGATCGCGCACCCCATCCTCACCAATCCAGCGGGCAAACTGGCTGGTATCGTGGCCGATACCGCGAATAAGCTGGCCGCCGTTGCGCCCGGAGGCGCCCCAGCCGATTCGGTTGGCCTCCAGCAGCACCACCTTGTAGCCTGCATCAGCCAGGTTGATGGCGGTGTTGAGGCCGGTAAAACCGCCGCCGATGATGCAGACATCCGCTTTCAGCTCGGCCTCGAGTTCCGGCCACTGCTGCGGATCGTTGCGGGTCGCGGCGTAGTAGGAGGCCGCGTGCTCCTGATATCCGATGTGCTTTCCTGCCTGCATGTTCAGCATCCTGCCTTGTTGCAAATTGTTTAATAAAATAAGCAAACTTGTTTCGATAATACCCAGCTACGGCACGGCAAACCAGCTACCACGGATCACAGAAATGCAAAAGGCGCCCCGAAGGGCGCCTTTTCATGCAATCAAGGTGCTGTAACGAATTACAGTACGTCGATGGCGTTCAGGTCGGAGAAAGCCTGTTCCAGACGCTTGATCATGGAAGTCTGACCTTCACGCAGCCATACGCGCGGGTCGTAGTACTTCTTGTTCGGCTTGTCGGCACCTTCCGGGTTGCCCAGCTGACCTTGCAGGTAAGCTTCGTTCTTCTTGTAGAAGTGCAGCAGACCTTCCCAGGTAGCCCACTGGGTGTCGGTGTCGATGTTCATCTTCACTACGCCGTAGGAGATGGACTCGCGGATCTCTTCCAGAGTGGAACCTGAACCACCGTGGAATACGAAGTCCAGAGACTTGGCAGGGATGCCGAACTTCTCGGAAACGTACTTCTGGGAAGCGTCCAGGATGGACGGGGTCAGTTTGACGTTACCCGGCTTGTATACACCGTGTACGTTGCCGAAGGAGGCAGCGATGGTGAAACGCGGGCTGATCTTGGACAGACGCTCGTAAGCGTAGGCAACATCTTCCGGCTGGGTGTACAGAGCGGACTGATCCATGTGGCTGTTGTCGACGCCGTCTTCTTCGCCACCGGTGCAACCCAGTTCCAGCTCCAGAGTCATGTTCATCTTGGCCATGCGGGTCAGGTACTCGCAGCAGATGTCGATGTTCTCTTCCAGAGACTCTTCGGACAGATCCAGCATGTGGGAGGAGAACAGCGGCTTGCCGGTTTCAGCAAAGTGCTTCTCGCCCGCTTCCAGCAGACCGTCGATCCACGGCAGCAGCTTCTTGGCAGCGTGGTCGGTGTGCAGGATTACCGGCACGCCGTAGGCTTCGGCAACAGCGTGAACGTGCTTGGCACCAGAGATGGCACCCAGGATGGCAGCTTTCTGACCTTCCAGCTTCAGACCCTTACCGGCGGTGAACACGGCACCACCGTTGGAGAACTGAACGATAACCGGCGCTTTAACCTTGGCGGCAGCTTCCAGTACGGCGTTCACGGAGTCGGTACCAACGCAGTTTACGGCCGGCAGAGCAAAGCCGTTCTCTTTAGCGATGGCGAACACTTTCTGAACGTCATCACCAGTGATCACGCCGGGTTTTACGAAGTCGAAAATTTTCTTAGACATGTTTAATCGTCCTGTCTCGTATGCCGTTAATAAAAAATGGGGGGTTCATCATGAACCGGCACAGCGGGCACATGATAAACGAAACGGGAGGCTTTTGCCCCCCGTTCCGGGTCAATTAGGCTTTGGCGCGCTGTTCCAGAATCGCAACAGCCGGCAGTACCTTGCCTTCTACGAACTCCAGGAAGGCGCCGCCGCCAGTGGAGATGTAGGAGACTTTGTCAGCGATGCCGAACTTGTCGATAGCAGCCAGGGTGTCGCCACCGCCAGCGATGGAGAAGGCCGGAGAAGCAGCGATGGCTTCAGCGATAACCTTGGTGCCTTCAGCAAACTGGTCGAACTCGAATACACCAACCGGGCCGTTCCACAGGATGGTCTTGGCGTTCATGATGATGTCAGCCAGGGCCTTGGCAGAATCCGGGCCGATGTCGAAGATCATGTCGCCGTCGGTCACATCGTTAACAGACTTGATGGTGGCCGGAGTGGACTCGGAGAACTCGGCACCTACAACCACGTCGGTGGTCACAGGAATGTTGGTCTCGGCAGCCAGTTTCTTGGCGGTGTCGATCAGGTCGTGCTCGCACAGGGACTTGCCGACGTTGTGACCGGCAGCAGCGATGAAGGTGTTGGCGATGCCACCACCGACAACCAGCTGGTCAGCGATCTTGGAGAGGGATTCCAGAACGGTCAGCTTGGTGGAGACCTTGGAGCCGCCAACGATGGCAACCATCGGGCGCTCGGGCTTCAGCATGGCTTTGCCCAGGGCTTCCAGTTCACCCGCCAGCAGCGGACCAGCACAGGCGACCGGTGCGAACTGAGCCACACCGTAGGTGGAACCTTCGGCGCGGTGAGCAGTACCGAACGCATCCATTACAAAGACGTCACACAGGGCGGCGTATTTTTTGGCCAGCTCTTCGGTGTTCTTCTTCTCGCCTTTGTTGAAGCGGCAGTTTTCCAGCACAACCAGCTCACCGGCAGCGACTTCTACGCCATCCAGGTAATCCTTGGCCAGGCGAACCGGGCAGGACAGAGCGTCTTTCAGATAGTTGACAACCGGAGCCAGGGAGAATTCTTCGTTGTATTCACCCTCGGTCGGACGACCCAGGTGGGAGGTGATCATCAGCTTGGCGCCCTTTTCCAGAGCCAGCTTGATGGTCGGCAGAGTCGCAACGATACGTGCATCGGAGGTGACCTTGCCGTCTTTTACCGGTACGTTCAGGTCAGCACGGATCAGAACGCGTTTACCCGCCAGATCCAGGTCAATCATCTTGATAACAGACATATTCAGTCCTCTATATTTTCCAGGTAATGTTAAAAACAGTAACCTTTCGCCCGGGGCAGGCTCAGCCTGCGGCCATCATGGCCCGGGTGGTATCCAGCATCCGGTTTGCGAAGCCCCATTCGTTATCGCACCACATCAACATCTTGACGAGGTTGGCATCGCTCACCCGGGTCTGGGTACCATCAATGATGCAGGAGTGTGCATCATGATTGAAGTCTACGGAGACCAGCGGTTCTTCCGTGTAATCCAGAATACCGTGTAATGTACCTCTGGATGCCCGTTGCAGGGCTTGATTTACGTCAGTAACTGTCACTTTTTTACGAACAGTAATACTGAGATCCATCGCTGTTACATTGATGGTCGGCACCCGCACCGCGATCGCCTCGAACTTGCCGGCGAAGTGGGGCAGGATACGCTCCAGCCCCTTTGCCAGCTTGGTGTCCACCGGAATGATGGACTGACTGGCAGCGCGGGTTCGGCGCAAGTCACTGTGGTAGGCATCGATGACTTGCTGATCATGCATGGCCGAATGAATTGTCGTAATAGTACCACAATTTATCTCGAATTCTCGATGCAATGTTTCAATCACCGGCACCACGCAGTTGGTGGTACAGGAGGCGTTGGAGACGATCCGCTCCGCTCCGGTGAGGGTATGATGGTTGACCCCGTAGACCACGGTGGCATCCACATCGGCATCCGCCGGGTGGGAGAAGAGCACCTTGCCCGCCCCCGCCGCCAGATGCAGCTCGGCATCAGCCCGCGAGCCAAACACCCCGGTGCAATCGAGCACCACATCCACCCCCAGCGCCCGCCACGGCAGCTTTGACGGATCCCGCTCGGCAAACAGGGAGATGAGATCCTCCCCCACCAGCATGCTGTTGCCCGCCAGTTGCACCGGATGGTGGAAGCGACCGTGACTGGTATCGTAACGGGTCAGGTGCACCATGGCCTCGGGGGCCGCCAGCTCGTTGATGGCAACGATCTTGATGGTCTTGTCGCGCCCGCTTTCATAGAGGGCTCGCAACACGTTGCGACCGATCCGCCCGTAACCATTGATGGCAATCTTGATCATCGAGAATCCGTTTCCTTGAACCAGCAACAGGGCGGCGCACCGGCCGCCCGAGAGCCCCGGCTACGACAGCAGGGCCTCCTTGAATTCACCGCGGGCCAGCAGTGCGGCCCCGAATACCCCGGCACTGTCACCAAGGGCAGGAGCAATAATGGGGGCTCTGAAGCGGGGATTAAAGAGGAAGGGCAAAATTGTCTGTCGTCCGGCGCTGTAAAGGCTCTGCACATTGCCCACTCCACCACCGATGACGATCACATCCGGGTCGAGAATGTTGACCACATTGGCCAGCGCCTGACCAAACAGCAGGTGCAGCCGGTCGATGGTGAGCTTGGCGATGTGATCGTGGGCGGTGGCAGCCGCGATTTGGGCGAGCGAGAGGTGGCGCTTGGCCTTGGCCTCGTACCAGGCCTCCAGCGCCGGACCGCTGATCAGGGTCTCGACGCAGCCACGCTTGCCGCAGTAGCACTCGGGGCCATCAGGGGAAAGCACATTGTGGCCCCACTCACCGGCGATGCCGTGGTGGCCGTTGAGGATCTGGCCGTTGATGACGATGCCGGAGCCGACCCCGGTGCCCATGATGATGCCGAACACCACTTTCGCATCGGGATGGTGCTGGCGCACTGCACCGAGATGAGTTTCTGCCAGCGCGAAGCAGTTGGCATCGTTGGCGATCAGCACCGGCACGCCCAGTTTGCGCTCCAGATCCTCCTTGAACGGCTTGCCGTTGAGCTCGGTGGTGTTGCAGTTCTTCATCAGGCCGGTCTGCGGATCACGCGCCCCCGGCGTGCCCATGCCGATGACGGCCGGGCGCTGGCCAATCTTCTCGGCGCACTCTGCCACCAGCTTGGCGATCTGGCCGATCATGTGGTCATAACCGCCCGCCCGCTCGGTGGGGATGCGGTGGCGCAGCAGCACCTCGTCGCCATCCAGCACCACACATTCACACTTGGTACCACCAAGATCGATACCCCAATCCAGTGACTTGCTGCTCATCTTGCCTCCTGCACTGGCGCCACGTTCTCGTCGTTGCAGCGCCTATTTCAATGTAAAACGGGGCCTGACGGCCCCGGATTTCAAACACACTCTTCTTCTCTCGCCCCGGTCTTAGCGACCGTGGTACTGGGCGGAGAGCTCGTGCACCGCGTTGACGAACACACCGGCGTGCTCCGGGTTCACATCCTGATGGATACCGTGGCCGAGGTTGAAGACGTGGCCATTGCCGTGACCGAAACCGGCCAGAATGGAGGCGACCTCTTCACGAATGCGAGCGGGAGTGGCGTAGAGCATGGAGGGATCCATGTTGCCCTGCAGCGCTACCTTGTCACCGACCCGGCGCTTGGCATCGGCGATGTCGGTGGTCCAGTCCAGCCCCAGCGCATCGCAACCGGTGGCGGCGATCTGCTCCAGCCACTGACCGCCGTTCTTGGTGAACAGGGTGACCGGCACACGGCGACCGTCGTGCTCGCGGATCAGGCCATCGACAATCTTGTGCATGTAGTGCAGGGAGAAGTCGAGGTAATCGCGAGGAGTGAGCACGCCGCCCCAAGTGTCGAACACCATGACCGCCTGGGCACCCGCCTTGATCTGGGCGTTGAGGTAAGCAATCACGCTGTCGGCCAACTTGTCGAGCAGCAGGTGCAGGGTTTGCGGCTCTGCGTACATCATCTGCTTGATCTTGGTGAACGCCTTGGAGCTGCCCCCCTCCACCATGTAGGTGGCCAGAGTCCATGGGCTGCCGGAGAAGCCGATGAGCGGCACTTCACCCTTCAGCTCGCGGCGGATGGTGCGCACCGCGTTCATCACATAGCCCAGCTCATCCTCCGGATCCGGAATGGGCAGCGCCTGCACATCGGCCATGGAGGTGATCGGACGCTCGAAGCGCGGGCCTTCACCCTGCTCGAAGTAGAGACCGAGCCCCATGGCATCGGGCACGGTGAGGATGTCGGAGAAGAGGATGGCGGCATCGAGCGGGTAGCGGCGCAGCGGCTGCAGAGTGACTTCACAGGCCAGCTCGGCATTGCGGCACAGAGACATGAAATCCCCCGCCTGGGCGCGAGTCGCCTTGTATTCCGGCAGATAACGGCCAGCCTGGCGCATCATCCATACCGGGGTCATGTCTACATCCTGACGCAGCAAAGCGCGCAGGTATCGATCGTTCTTCAGCTCTTTCATCCCAGTTCCTGAGTTCGTATCACGCATAAAATGGCGGCCATAATACCACTTTGCCCACCGGATCGGACTGCCCAAAACGTGGCAAATGGGCGCACGGTTGCAAAGATGTGAAGGGGCGCAAACCAGAGCGCCCCGTTTTTAAAAAGAAGTGCAAAAAGGTTGGCGAAAAGATAAGCGCCTCGTTACCCCTCGCCAGCCAGTGACAACTCGATCAGCCGCCGGGCAATGGTGCCGTGGGGCGGCAAACGCGGCAGCCGGTCAGCAGCAAAGAAAGCGGCGGCAACCAGTTCGTCATCCTGCACCCGGATTTCGCCGCTCTCGTAGTCGGCGGTAAATCCCATCATCAGGCTGTGGGGAAAGGGCCAGGGCTGGCTCGCCACATAGCGCACATTGCTCACTCGGATGCGGCTCTCCTCGAACACCTCCCGCGCCACGCACTGCTCGAGATTCTCCCCCGCCTCCACAAAGCCGGCCAGCACGGTATACATGGGATCGTCCGCCTGATAGTGACGGCGATGGGCCGCCAAGAGGATCTCCGGCCCCTTGCGCACCGCCACGATAATGCAGGGGGAGATACGCGGATAGGCCGTGTGGCCGAGGTGGCACACCTGCGCCCACTCCCCTGCCTTCGGGGTCATGGGGGCGCCGCACTCGCCGCAGAAGCGGTGGGTGCGGCGGAAGGTGGCGAGCTGCCAGGCGCGGCCAGCAAGACGAAAGCCCTCTTCACCCCCCGCTACCATCAACTGGCGCAGGGGGGCCATCATAGTCGTGTCGGCCTCAGCCCCCAGATCCAGCAGATAGCAGGGCAGCCCCTGCCACTCATCAAAACGCTCGAAATGGGCACCGGCCAGCGCTGCGGGCAGACACGCTTTACTTCCTTGTGGCACCTCTCCCTGCTGATCGAGCAGTACCAGATGATCGCCCCCCAGCACGAACCAGCGGGCTTGTTCGGTTAATGACATCAGATAAACACTCTCGTTAAAACAGAACCCTGACCACGGCTGGCCGAGCAAGGGGCAAACGCCATGCGAATGGCTCCCATCTTACGACCAGCACGGGTCGCTGACGACCCCGCAGTGGCCGATTGTCCCATTCGTAAAAAACGGATGGCGCAAATAAAGATGCCGCCCGAAGGCGGCCCGTTGTTATCCGGTATCCCGTATCCGGCCTCTATCGACGCGGATCAGGCATCGCCCATCGCCAGCAGGGAGGCGTTGCCGCCCACTGCAGTGGTGTTGATGGTGCGGGTCTTTTCGGTGACGAAACGGCTCAGGTAGTGAGGGCCGCCCGCCTTGGGACCGGTGCCGGAGAGCCCCTGGCCGCCGAACGGCTGCACCCCGACCATGGCGCCGATCTGGTTGCGGTTGATGTAGACGTTGCCCACGTTGATGCGGCTCGCCAGCTCCTCAGCGTGGGATTCATTGCGGCTGTGGATCCCCAGCGTCAGGCCATAGCCGGTGCCGTTGATATCGCTGATCACCTTGTCCAGATCCCGGGTGGCGTAGCGCACCACGTGCAGGATGGGGCCGAACTGCTCCTTGACCAGCTCGCGGATGGAGCCGATCTCCAGTGCGGTCGGCTGGACAAAGTGCCCTTCCATGGTCACGGCGGGCATCGGCGCCTGGGCAATCAGGCGAGCACGCGGGATCATGTAGGCGAGGTGGGCATCGAGACCGGCCTTGGCATCGGCATCGATCACCGGGCCTACGTCGGTGTTGTGCTCGGCCGGGTTGCCCACTTTCAGCTCCTGCATGGCGCCGGTGAGGATCTCCAGCACCCGCTCGGCGATCTCCTCCTGCAGATAGAGCACCCGCAGGGCCGAGCAGCGCTGACCGGCGCTCTGGAAGGCGGCGCTCACCACATCGCGCACCACCTGTTCCGGCAGTGCGGTGGAGTCGACGATCATGGCGTTCTGGCCGCCGGTCTCGGCGATGAGTGGCAGGATGGCGCCATCGCGCTGGGCCAGGGTCATGTTGATGAGCTTGGCCGTCTCGGTGGAGCCGGTGAAGCAGACGCCGCCAATGCGAGCATCCGCCGTCAGCTTGGCGCCGACAGTAGCACCATCACCGGGCAGCAGTTGCAGCACGTCGCCCGGAATACCGGCCTGGTGGGCCAGAGTCACCGCCAGATGGGCGATAAGGCCGGTCTGCTCCGCCGGTTTGGCGATAACGGTGTTGCCGGTGGCCAGCGCAGCTGCGATTTGGCCGAGGAAAATCGCCAGCGGGAAGTTCCACGGGCTGATGCAGACAAACACCCCACGCCCCTGCAGGAACAGCTCGTTCTGCTCGCCGGTGTAACCGGGCAGCAGGGTCGCCAGCCCCATCAGGCTGCGCGCCTGCACCGCGTAGTAGCGGCAGAAATCGACCGCTTCACGCACCTCGTCGATGCCATCTTGCAGCAGCTTGCCCGCCTCGCGGGTACAGAGGGAGACAAACTGCTCGCGGTTCGCTTCCAGCAGATCTGCCAGCTTCTCCAGCGCGGCGGCCCGCTCGCTCACCGGGGTTTCGCGCCAGCGCGGGAAGGCAGTGTGGGCCGATGCCAAGGCCTGCTCCACCGCCTGCTCGTCGGCCCAGTGGATCTTGCCAACAGTCAGGCTCACATCCTGCGGGCTCAGCACGGTGCGCGCCTCGCTGCGCTTGAGGGTCTCGCCATCGACGATGGGGCCCGCCAGCCACTGCTTGCTCTCCAGCTCTTTCAAGCGGGCAAAGAAGGGGCGCTGGATGGAGAGGATGTTCATGTTGACGCCGCTGGAGTTCTTGCGGTCGGTGAAGAGGTTCACCGGCTGCGGAATGCGGTCGTTGGCAAAGCCGGAGTAGCGCTTGAGGGTGCGCAGCGGATGCTCGGCCAGTGAATCTACCGGGGTGTTGGGGTCCACCAGCTTGTGAACGAAGGAGGTGTTGGCCCCGTTCTCCAGCAGACGGCGCACCAGATAGGGCAGCAGATCCTTGTGCGCACCGACCGGCGCATAGATGCGGCAGTGCAGGCCGGGATTGTCGTTCAGCACGGCGTTGTGCAGCTCCTCCCCCATGCCGTGCAGACGCTGGAATTCAAACTGGCGATCACCGGCCATCTCCAGAATGCTGACCACGGTATTGGCGTTGTGGGTGGCAAACTGAGGAGCGATAAAGCCGCGGGTCGGTTCGCTCAGCAGGTAGCGGGCGCAGGCGAGGTAGGAGATATCGGTGCCCGCCTTGCGGGTAAAGAGCGGATAGCCGGGCAGGCCCGCCTGCTGGGCATATTTCAGTTCGCTGTCCCAGTAGGCGCCTTTTACCAGTCGCACCGGAATGAGGTCACCCTGCTCGCGAGCCAGTGCGGTGAGCCAGCAGAGTACCGGCAGGGCGCGTTTGGAGTAGGCCTGCACCACCATGCCGAGCTTGCCCCAGCCACGGTTGGCGTCGGAGCGGTAGAGCTGCTCGAACAAGTCCAGCGACAGCTCGAGGCGGTCCATCTCCTCGGCATCGATGCTGATGGCCACATCCTTGTCGCGGGCCAGCCGTACCAGCCCCACCAGCCGCTCGCACATTTCGCCGAGCACCCGTTCGCGGTTGGCCACGTCATAGCGCGGATGAAGCGCCGAGAGTTTGATGGAGATGGAAGGGGCCGGGCCGCCGTCGCTGATCCGCTCGTTGCCCACCGCCTCGATGGCGTTGCGGTAATCGGTCAGATACTTGTCGGCATCCTGCATGGTCAGCGCCGACTCGCCCAGCATGTCGTAGGTGTGGGTGTAGCCCAGCTCGCGGGATTTGCGGCTCGCCTTGAGCGCCTCTTTCATGTCACGCCCCAGTACGAACTGCTTGCCCATGATCTTCATGGCGGCATACATGGCAGAGCGCACCACCGGCTCACCCAGCTTGTTGACCATACGCCCCAGCAGGTTGGCCGGGTTGCCGTCGAGCTTCTTGTCCAGCTTGATGATCTTGCCGGTCAGCATCAGCCCCCAGGTGGATGCGTTGACCAGAGCAGAGTCGCTCTTGCGGAAATGAGATGACCAGTTGGCGCCGGAGAGCTTGTCCTTGATCAGGGCGTCAGCGGTCTCGGCATCGGGAATGCGCAGCAGCGCCTCGGCCAGACACATCAGAATGATCCCCTCCTGGGTATCCAGGCTGTACTCCTGCAGGAAGGCGTCGATACCGTCACCGGAGCCGCTCTCCTTGCGCACCTTGGTCACCAGGGTACGGGCACGCTGGGTCACCTGCTCCAGCGAGGCGCCATCCCCCGGCAACATGGCCGACAGTTCGGCCAGATAGGCATTTTCATCCACCACATAGTTCTGGGTGATGGCTTCGCGCAGGGCGGCCAGATCGGAGGGGATATAGTCAGCGGCAAGCACTTGAGTAGCTTTGAACATATGGGGTCTTCCTGTACGCCCTAGGGCTGATATCGACAAAGGCGGACGCGCCGCCGAAACGCCGACAATGTATACAATATCTTCCCCTATATGAAATGAATTTGTTGCCACTCTTTAACAAAGATCGCTAATTCACCCTATTCATTCCCTTTTGAAGCCAGCCTGCCAGTAAACATGAGGGTCATCTGACTTCATTTTGTATACGATCTGCCACCGCCCTGTCGCAAAGCAGCCACGCATTCCGCCCAATAGCGGATGTCCCCAATGTGCCCAAAAAAAGAAGGGCCGCCACGGCGACCCTTCTCATCAATTCAGTCAGCCAGAGGCTGTCAGTTCATCCAGCGATCGCCACGGCTGCGACGACGGGGCAGCATGGGCAGCAGGATACCAAGCAGGATACCGGCACCCACCATGGCACCACCACGGATAAACCAGTCCATCTGCATGTCGTGCTCCTGGTTGTCGTAGCTTTGGGTCAGGGCATCATTCTGCTCTTTGAGATTGCTCATCTCCTCACCCTGACTGACCAGCTGGGCCTTGAGAGCGGCGATCTCCTTGCTCTGGGCAGCGATCTGGCCATCCTTCTCGGTGAAGCGTTTCTCGTTGTCACCGTTAAGGTTCTGCAAGCGATCTTTAAGCTCATCGCGCTCTTTTTCCACCTGGGGCAGACGCTCGCGCAGGCTGATCTGGCTCTGCAGTTCGCTGTTTTTGATCCACCCCTCGCGGCCACGACCGTCCACCACCTGGGTGAAACCGGCCTCGCTGTTCACCGCCTTTACCTCCAGCGGTTCACCAGCCTTGACGCTGCCAAGGATCCGGTACTGGGTACCCGGGCCATTGTGGATATAGGTAAAGATGTTGTCTGAAACATAACGGGTATCGGCCAGTGCCTGTTGGGCACACAAGCAGATCAAAATCCCGAGAAGGGCGCGCATGGTCGATCGGTTCTCTTTTTCAGGTTTGGACAAGAGGTTGAATGTTAAGCCGCCAGCAGGTTAA
This sequence comes from Aeromonas sp. R2-2, assembly GCF_040908355.1. Taxonomy (NCBI): domain Bacteria; kingdom Pseudomonadati; phylum Pseudomonadota; class Gammaproteobacteria; order Aeromonadales; family Aeromonadaceae; genus Aeromonas; species Aeromonas sp. R2-2. Next base: position 47,997 of record NZ_JBFODQ010000089.1, read on the forward strand.
AGGACAAGCAAAGAAAAAGCACCTCCCCCGGGATAATACGCGCAGAGTTGCGAGTCACCTCGCAACTTGCCCGTCTGCGGCCTCACTTGTTTTTCAGCTCCTGCACCTCGCTGCGCAGGGCACGGATCTCCCGCAGCAGCTCCTCTTGCTGGTTGTTGTAGTGATGACGCCACTTGTCGGTCTCGCCATCCCCCTTGTTGGGCTGCAAAAACAGGCTGGCCATGAAACCGCTGATGGCACCGAACAGACCGACCCCGAACAGGATCAGCAGGCTGGCGACAAACCGCCCCTCCTCGGTCTTGGGCACCAGATCGCCGTAACCCACTGTCGAGAGGGTCACCAGCGTCCACCAGAACGCGTCATAGGGTGTCTCAATCTGGCTGCCGGGCTGGCCTGACTCAATCCAGTACATGACGCCGGAGCCCACCCCCAGCAGCAGGAAGAACAGAAACAGGATGCCGGAGAGAGTGGTCTCGTTGCGCTCGCGACGGAACATGGCCCAGAGATCCGGGTGCTCCTTGAACAGCTGATAGACCCGCCACAGCTGGATCAACCGCGCCCAGCGCAGTTGCTCCGCCATCGGCAGGCTACCCGGCAGATAGATCCAGTTGGCCTTGAAATAGGCCTTGCGATCGGAGGCCCGGATCCAGCCATAAGCAAAGTGCGCGAGGAAGAAGTAGCAGATCAGACTGTCGAGGTCATAGAAGAGCTGCAGGGTCTGTGGTGTCAGGCTCTCATGGCCCCACCAGCGGGCCGTCACCAGCACAACCGAGATAATCGACAGAAATGCCATCAGCAGATCCATCGCCCGCAGATGAGTTAAGTGATGTCGCATACATTTTCCAACTTTAAGCACAGTGCAAATTAATAAAAGAGAAGATAATGCCGATAGTCCTGAGGGCAAAGGAAAAAACGGCTTTTAAAAGGAGAATGACAATGCAGCTGAACCTGCTGGAGAAAAGAATGAGCAACATCCGGTTGGTACCCAAAGTGGTGCTGCTGATGGTGTTCAGTACCCTCCTGCTACTGACAAAACTCTGGTTTGACGCCAACAATCTGGAAGCGACCTTGCTCAGCGAAGGGCTCGATCCCGCCAAGGCGGATGCGATCTCCAATCGCCTGCTCTGGACCGGTCTGATGGAGACCGCCATCATGGGGCTGCTGTTCGTGATCCTGCTGCTCACCGGCTCCCGCCTGATGGTCAAGCAGGTGCACTATCTGGTGGGCCTGCTGGAGCGCTTCGCCAAGCGGGACCTCAGCCACAAGGTACTGCTCAAGTCTCGTGACGAATTCGGTGACATCGCCAAGGCGGTCTCCCACTCGCAGGAGAATCTCAAAGAGGTATTTGGCAACCAGCGCGCCGCCTGCAAGGAGCTCAACGACATCGCCTCCCAGGTGACCCTTTGCATGGAAGAGGCCAACGAAGCGATCAACGAAGAGTTCACCCAGATCGAACAGCTGGCCAGCGCCATGAGCCAGATGGTCGGCGCCATTCGCGAAGTGGCCGCCCATGCGGATCAGGCCTCTCACGCCACTGCCGAAACCAGCCAGCTGGCGGAAGAGGGGAGCCGCTGCGTCGCCGACACCGTCAGCACCATCGATACCCTCTCCGGCAACATCCAGCGCTCCGCCACCGTGGTCAACGAGGTGGAGCAGGGGGTCGAGCGCATTGGCTCTGTGGTCGACACCATTCGCGGTATCTCGGAGCAGACCAACCTGCTGGCACTGAACGCCGCCATCGAAGCGGCTCGCGCCGGTGAAGCGGGTCGTGGCTTTGCCGTGGTGGCCTCCGAAGTGCGTGAGCTGGCCAACCGGGCTCAGGCCGCCACCGTCGAGATCCAGAAGATGATCGAACAGCTGCAGGGCAATGCCCATCAGGCTGGCGAACTGATGGCCCAAAGCGTACAGCAGGCCGACAAGGGGGTGGAACAGGTGACCCAGGCCGGTACCCAGCTCGCCACCATAGTGCAGCGGGTACAGGGTGTCGCCGACATGAACCGCCACATCGCCGCCGCCTCCGAGCAACAGAGCTCGGTCGCCGAAGAGATGCGCGGCAATCTGGAGCAGGTCAAGCAGATCGCCGAAGGCTCCGTCGTGGTGCTGCGCGAGCTGCAAGAGGCCTCCGAGCTGGTCGAGCAGCACAGCAAAGAGCTCGACAGCCAGATCCAGTCCTTCAAACTGGCGTGACCACAGCGAATAGACAGAAAGGCCCTGCGGGGCCTTTCTTTATATCCCCACAAGCAACCCATTTTCCTTGCCGGATCATGCTTCTCGCCCCTGCGCTGTGACGCGGGGGCCTGACAGTGCTAGATTGGCAGCCACCATTTTGAACCGGCAGCGTTGTTAACCTCGTGTCGTTAACCCGCTGTCGTGAACCACAAGGACGGCAACCGTGGCCCAGCACTCTCCCTCTTTCTCCGCCCTCTCCCCCCTGCTGCAAGAACAGGCCGAGCGCCAGTGGCAGCGACTGGTCGAGCTAGCCCCCGACTATGGCTCGCTGCCCGAGCCCGTTCGCCAGACCCTGCTGACCCTGCTCGGCCTCTCTGATTTTGTCGCCGACTCCCTCTTCAAACAGCCGGAGTTGCTGACCGAGCTGCTCGCCTCCGGAGATCTGGAGCGCTCCGAGCGCTGGCCCGCCTACCAGAGTGACCTCACAGCCCTGCTCGCCGAGGTAAGCGATGAAGAGGCGCTCAAGTGTATCCTGCGCCAGTTCCGCCGCAGCCGCATGCTGGTGATCGCCTGGCGCGAGCTGCTGGGCCATGCGGCGGTGGAAGAGAGCTTTATCCACCTCACCAAACTCGCGGATGCCCTCATCAGCTCCGCCCGCGACTGGCTCTACGCCAAACAGTGTGGCGAGCTGGGCACCCCGATGGACGGCAATGGCAACCCGCAGCCGCTGCTCATTCTCGGTATGGGCAAGCTCGGGGGCGGCGAGCTCAACTTCTCCTCGGATATCGACCTTATCTTCACCTTCCCCGAGAACGGCTACACGGTCGGCGGGCGGCGTGAACTCGCCAACCAGCAATTTTTCATCAAGCTGGGCCAGCGCATCATCAACGCCCTCCACCAGCCCACTCAGGATGGTCAGGTGTTCCGGGTCGATATGCGGCTGCGCCCCTTTGGCGACGCAGGGCCGCTCGCCATCTCCTTTGCCGCCATGGAGGATTACTACCAGCACCACGGCCGCAACTGGGAACGCTACGCCATGGTCAAGGCGCGGATAATGGGGCCCCAGTGCGAACAAGCGGTGGAGCTGGCCGAGATGCTGCGCCCCTTCGTGTTTCGCCGCTATATCGACTTTGGCGTTATCGACGGCCTGCGCCAGATGAAGGCGATGATCGCCGCCGAGGTGCGCCGCAAGGGGCTGGAGGGCAACATCAAGCTGGGGGCTGGCGGCATTCGCGAAGTGGAGTTTATCGCCCAGGCGCTGCAACTTATTCGCGGCGGCCGTGAACCGGCACTGCGGGTGCGTCACCTGCCGGAGGCGCTGGCCGCCATCGCCCAATGTGGCGCCCTCGAATCTGCCCATTGCGACCGCTTGCTGGATGCCTATCGCTTCTTGCGCCGGGTCGAGAACATATTGCAGGAGATCGGCGATCAGCAGACCCAGACCCTGCCCACCGAAGAGCGGGATCGCCAGCGGCTGATCGCCGCCCTCGGTTTTGCCGACTGGGGCGCCTTTATGACTCATCTGGATGAGGAGATGGCCGCCGTCCATCAGGAGTTCGCCGCCGTGGTGGGGGAAGAGAAAGAGGCACCCGCCCATCTGGAGCAGCTCTGGCTCGATCTCTGGCGCACCGAGCTCGACGCCGCCGAGCTGGAAAAATTGCTGACTGCGCAGGGGGTGGCCGAGCCCGCCCCGCTCTGCGCCGCGCTGCTGCGTTTCAAGGAGGAGTACAAGCGCCGTCAGGTAGGGCCGCAGGGGCGCATCGCGCTGGACTGGCTGATGCCGGAGCTGCTGCGGCTGGTGGTCGCCAGTGAGCAACCCGCCCGCCTGTTCGAGCGGGTGTGTGAGCTGCTGACCCGCATCTTCACCCGCAGCGCCTATTTGCAGCTGCTGGCGGAGAACCCGGGCGCCCTGCGCCAGCTGGTGCGGCTGTGCGACGCCAGCCATCTGGTGAGCGAACAGCTGGCCCGCTACCCCATCCTGCTGGATGAGCTGCTCGATCCCCAGCACCTCTACCACCCCACCCCGCTCGACCAGTACAAGCCCCAGCTGCGCCAGTTCCTGCTGCGCATCCCCGAAGAGGACGTGGAGCAGCAGATGGAAGCGCTGCGCCAGTTCAAGCAGGTGCAGTTGCTACGCATCGTGGCGGCCGACATCGCCGGCGCCCTGCCGCTGATGAAGGTGAGCGACCACCTCACCTGGCTGGCGGAGGCGATCACCGAAGAGGTAGTCAATCAGGCGTGGGCCCAGATGAGCGAGCGCTACGGGGTGCCGCCTGAGGTGGCAACCAGCGGCCAGCGCGGCTTTGCGGTGGTGGCCTATGGCAAGCTGGGCGGTATCGAGCTCGGTTACGGCTCGGATCTCGATCTGGTGTTTCTGCATGGCGGCGACCCCAACAGCTACACAGATGGCCGCAAGCCCATCGACAGCCGCCAGTTCTATCTGCGTCTGGCGCAGCGGATCCTGCACCTGTTCAGCACCCGCACCCCGTCCGGCATTCTCTACGAGATCGATATGCGGCTGCGCCCTTCCGGCGACTCCGGCCTGCTGGTCTCGTCGCTGTCGGCCTACGAGCAGTATCAGCAAAACGAGGCGTGGACCTGGGAGCATCAGGCGCTGGTGCGGGCCCGTCCCATCTATGGCGATGACGCCATCATTGCCGAGTTTGCCCGCATCCGCCGCGATGTGCTGGCCAAGGAGCGGGAGCTGCCGACTCTGGCCCGCGAGGTGCGCGAGATGCGCCACAAGATGCGGGATCACCTGCTCAAAGCCGGTGCCGGCGAGTTCGACCTCAAGCAGTCCCCCGGCGGCATGGTGGATATCGAGTTTATCGCCCAGTATCTGGTGCTGGCCCACGCCTGCGGCGAGCCCGATGCCCTCACCCGCTGGTCCGATAACGTGCGTATCTTCGACGAGTGCGTGATGGCGGGGGTGCTGACCCTGGAGCAGGCGGAGGGGCTGAAGCAGGCCTATCTGGAGATCCGCAACCTCGGCCATCGCCTCAACCTCTCGGAGATCTCCCGCAAGGTGAGCGACGATCAGCTGCAAAACGAGCGCAGCCATGTGCTCGCCGTCTGGCAAACCTTGCTGGGGGAGTGAGATAAACCACAGCAGGTTCAACGAGAAAGGGGCGCTTGGGCGCCCATTTCTAATATAAATATCAGCTACAAGCTCATATTTTCTTCATATAACACTCAATAGCGGTGAGCTGGATCCTGTTTCAGGCATACCAGCCTTGGAATCGTATGGCACTTTGCTGAATATACGTAGAGATAAACCGTCTCTATGACCTCACCTGATTTTGGCCAGATATGACGGGTGAATATCAACTCAACAATTCCAGTCCCAGCGCAGAGAGGAAACAATGGATTTTTCAGAGCAGCTACAGAGTCTAGCCAAAAAGATTGCTCAACAGTCATCGATGATCACCACAGAAGAAGCAACCAAAAACGCATTTGTCATGCCATTTCTCAATCGTGTACTTGGTTATGATGTGTTTGATCCTACGGAGGTGATTCCGGAATTCACCGCAGATACAGGCATCAAAAAAGGGGAAAAGGTTGACTACGCCATTCTCAAAGATGGCCAAGTGCAAATTCTGGTTGAGTGTAAAAAATACAGTGAAAAACTCTCGGCCAAGCACTCTGGTCAACTCTTTCGCTATTTTTCAGTTACCAATGCTCGAATCGGCATTCTTACCAATGGGGCACAATATGAGTTCTACACAGACCTTGATGCCCCAAACAAAATGGACGAAAAACCATTTTTGACGCTCGATCTGGAAGACATAGATGAACACATAGTGCCTGAGGTATTAAAACTAACCAAAACCTCTTTCGATGTTGATTCAGTTGTCGATGCAGCTGGTGAACTGAAGTACCTTAGCCAGATCAAAAAATTGCTAGCCGAACAATTTGGCTCACCGGAAGAAGACTTTGTTAAGTTTTTTGCATCCAGAATCTATGACGGTGTACTGACGGCAAAGGTCAAACAGTCCTTTACCGACATTACCAAGAAGGCACTTAGCCAATTTCTGAATGACAGCATCAATGCAAGATTGAAATCTGCGATTGGTGGCAGTGTCAACTCCTCAACTATCCAACCGGCATTTGATAGTAATCCATCAAGTGATAACAATAATGCCGAAGGCTGTAGTGAGGAAAAATCACAGGTCGATACAACGATTGAAGAGATGGAAGGCTTTAATGTTGTCAAAGCAATTCTGAGACAGCGATTTGATGTAACAAGAATCGCAGCAAGAGATACCCAAAGTTATTTTGGTATTCTCCTCGACGATAATAATCGCAAGCCGTTATGCCGGTTGCATTTTAATGCAAGACAGAAATATATCGGTTTATTCGATGCAGACAAAAAAGAGACTAGGCATCCTATTTCCTCGATCGATGAAATCTTTACGTTTGCAGATCAGTTGCTGACCGCGACATCAGTCTATGAATAGTTGAAATTAGGAGGGGGGATAATCCCTCCTTCATCTCGCAATGAACATCCCCGTTTTACAACTCAAGCCGTGATCCATCACCGTCTCCACCAGCATGCTGTTGAAACGCTGATAGGCCTCTTCCTCAAGGAGCCCCGGATAGCTCAACACCCGCAGCGCATGACCTTGATAGTCAGGATGATAGGGTGGGTGGAGATGGGCATAATCGTTGAGACAAAAGCCCAGCCCCTGATAGAAGCGCAGACGGCGAATGGCAATCTCATCCTCTGGCGGATCGATCTCGAGAATGACGGTTTTGCCTGCCCGCTCGCAAAATTCGGCCAGCAGGCGGCTGCCGTAGTTGCGGCCGCGCAGCGCCGGATTGATGGCCAGATGTTCGATATAGATCTGCTCGCCACACGCCCACCAGAAGATAAAACCGAGCAGCAGGCCGTCCTGATAAAAGATTTGGCAGTGATAGCGAGGATCCCGCATCTTCTGCGGCTGATGCTGTGACTGGCGCTGTTCGTAGCGGGGAAAACTCTCGCCATAGATCTGCCAGACCAGCGGCCACGCCGGATGGTTTACCTCTCTAATCACTTCACTCTCAATCATCAGAACTACCTCTAATCCATTTTGCAGAACGTTCATCTATACATAAAAAGTTCCGCCACATCATCCTCTAATGAAATAAAAGCCAGAACGCCCGATTAGCGGGCGCCATCCGGTTGCGAAACAAACTGCTGCTGGCTGCCATCGGGCAGCAGCGCCAGCACGCTTTGAGCGGCCAGTTTTATCCCTGCCAGCTCGGTGGCCGAACCGAAGTTGGCAATCAGTCGAGTGCCATCGGCAAACTCGCTCTGCTGCACCTCTCCTCGTTTGTCGAGCCAGCGAAAACCGGTGAGTGGCTGGTTGTAGAGCCGCTCATGCAGCGGACGGAAGAAAGCATCGAGCCCCCTGAGGTAGGGAATGCGCGCGCTGGCACTATCCAGACTGAGATTGAGCAGGGGCGGCACGTTATAGAGCTGCTGCAACAGTTCGGTGAACTGACGGCTCTCCCTGAATTTGAGGCTATCCATCGTCCAGTGGTGGGTGGTCACTATGCTGTCGTGAAAGACGCCCTGGAACAGCGGCAACCGCAGCGCCGGATCGAAGTAGAGCCCCTGATACTCAGGTTTTAGATGGCTCTGGCGAAAGAAGAACGCGGGCTGATAGTCGGGATACCAGGCTCCCAGATAGTAGGGAGAGCGCTTGTTGCGGCGCATATCGGGATCCTGCCAGCCAAAGCCGCTGGTCTGGGGGCCGTGGGCAAAGGCCGCGGTGCGGTTGGCAACCGCGCCGCCCTCCTCGGAGCCCACCAGCACCCCCTGACTCTTGGCAATCCACGCCATTCCCGCCATCCGGTTCTGTGCATCCTGCGCCTGAGTGGTCGGCTTGGCCGGATCGAAGTCGTCAAACACCATGCCGGTCGCCGCCACATCGAGGAACCAGCTGTTGTAGTGGCTCGCCTGCTGCAACTTGGGCACTCGCTGCTCCATCACCGGGCGCACGCAGGCCTGATTGGTGTAGACGCCGCTGTTTTGAAAGCCGCTCTTGCGCCGCCCGTTCTCCTGCATGATGCCGCAGCGCAGGTAGATATCCTGCCCCATCTGGGCGGTGAGCCAGCTCTGCTGCCGATTCCCCTCCGGCAGCGCAGTATCGTAGGAGTCGTAAGGGGCGATGAGATAGCCCGCCTGTTTGGCAAGTTCAATCCCCTCTGGCGCAGCAAAGCCCGCCGTCCACTGGGGCAGCCCCAGCCAGAGTCTGGATAGTCCAGCCTGCTTGAGAGCGGCGATCATCTTGGCCGAACTGCCATCGCCCCAGCTCTCTGGCTCGTTGAGCGCAGCCCCCAGTTGCCTGGCAGCCAGCGTGCGCCGGGCAGCGAAATCGGCCGGTTGCTGACCCGGATGGCGCAGCGCCAGCGCCTGCTCAACTCCGGTCAGCACCCGGTTTTGCAGATAGCGGTTGCGGGCCAGATCGGGGGCCTGCAGCGCCGTTTTGCTCTCCCCCTTGAGCCAGTCGGCGGGCATCAGGCGGCGCAACGCGGGCCAGCTCTTCACATCCTGTGGCACCAGTAGTCGCTCGCCCCAAAGGTAGAGGTGAGAGGCGCCGATCAGCCGCTTGCCATCCGGTACCGCCGCCAGCTTGCTCTCGAGCGAGACCAGCTCGCCCCGTGCCTGCAACCAGCTGCGATAGGCCTTGGCCGCCGCCAGCCAGTCATTGCCCGGTTGCAGCGACACCGCCACCTCATAGGGGTCAGCCAGATTGAGGTGGTTGACGCTATGGGTCGCCGTCAGGGCAATGCCATCTTGCTTCGGAGCAAAGGTGAGCCGGTTGTTGAAGGGATTGGCAAAGAGGATCGCCAGCTGCTGATCACCGTGATCCAGCCCAACCAGTGGCAGGGTGAGATTTTCGGTGGTGTTGATCCCCTGATACTCCTGCGCCAGCGCCTTGCGCCACGCAGTGTGCGTAGCCGGAATGCGAAATCCCTCATGGATCGGCAGCATCAGCGCCTGCGCCCCTGCCGGTACACGCGGCCACACCAGCTCGCCAGCAGTTGCACGGCTGAGGGTAAGGATCAGACGGTTACCCTCAAGGCGAGCCAAGGCACGCACCTCGCCATCGGCACGGGTCAGCCAGCTGGCGCGCTCCCCCTCCTGCTGCAGAGCGGTGACCGGCTGACGCGGGCCGGGAGAAGAGATGAGAAGGTGCTTGCCCGATGGCAGCACAGCCTCGGCCGCCAGGGTGGCGGGATCCAGCTCGATGCGCCACTGATCGTTGGCAAGGGTCAGCGCCTCGGCAGGCAGGGAGAACAGCGGCGCCAACAGCAGCAGCGGGCGGATCCGGCTCGTTAGCACGGGAAGAAGAGTCATGGTCGGTGATTCCTGATAACACACGGGAATCGCCATTTCAGCAGATTGGCCGCCTGCGATTGTCAGGCCAATGTCAGGATTGCGTGCAACTGACCATCACGACGACCATTACTCAACCGGCCCCGCCTGACTGTGGCTTAGCTGCAACACCAGCTGGCCGCGCTGGCTGGTCTGCACCAGCGAAAGGGTACGCCAGCTGTCGGGCGTAGCGGTTGGCCAGTTCACCGGCTCATCGGGCGCAATCCGGTGCCACCAGAGCAGGGAGTATTGCGGGCGAGCCAGCACCGCCTGATCGAGCCAGAGCGGCGTGCAGGCCGCAGGATTGACGGGGAGATTGGCTACCGCCTGCGGCGAGCGGGAGAGCCAGTCCAGATCCTGCACCGCAGGCAGCGGCAACGCCACCTGCCAACGCAGGCCCGCCACCGTCAGCCGCAGCTGATAGAGCCCGGCTGGCAAAGGCGTCGGCAGATCGGCCCCCACGACCCTGACTCCGGAGTTCTCTTCCGCCTCCCACTGGGCACCTGCCAGTCGGTCACGGCCAGCGGAATCGATAAGTTCCGCGGTGGTGATGGGCCCCTCCCCGGTCAACTGCACCCGATAGTCCCGCAGCAGCGGCGCATCGCGCTGGATCAGCTCAAGGCGCAGCTCGCTCACCCCATCAGGCAGAGTGAGCGGGAAATCCTTGCCGCAGTGCTGGGCACTGAGCGCAGCCAGCATCCCCTGCCAGCTACGGCGCTCGGCATCACTTGTGAGGGCGGGCCATGCCTGCTGCAAAGATTGCCAGGCGTGCCGGTTATCCCCCTGCAACAGCGCCAACGTAGCCGGTTGCAGCGGGTCGGCGCGATCGGCTTCCAGGAGGCGTTCGGTTGCCATCACGCTGCTTACGTTTAGAAGGCCCAGGTTCAGAAGGCCGACGCTTAGAGCTAACAGCAGAGCAGCCAGCGTTGCGCGCTTCACGCTGTCACCTCCAGCCGGTAGCCGATGCCGCGCACCGTCTCGATGGCCAACCCGGGCAGCTTCTGGCGCAGTTGCAGAATATGGGTATCAACGGTGCGGGTGGAGGGAAACGCCTGATAGCCCCATACCCGGTTGAGGATCTCCTCCCGGCTCAGCACCCGCCCCGCCATCCGCACCAGCAGAGTGAGCAGGGCAAACTCGGTGGGGGTAAAGCTCACCTCCGCATCCTGCCAGCTCGCCTGCATCCGGGCAGGATGAAGCTGCAAGCCGCCCACTGCCTGAGTGCCATCCCCCAGCTGACGCAACTGGGCCCGGATCCGCGCCAGCAGCTCGTCATGGGAGAAGGGTTTGGTCAGGTAGTCGCGCGCCCCCGCATCGAGCCCGGCCACCCGATCGCTCACCTCCACCCTTGCGGTGAGCACGATCACCGGCAGCGCCTTGCGCGCCAGCCACTGGGGTAGCCAGTCGAGGGCATCCCCCTCCGGCATGGTGCGATCCAGCAGCACCAGATCCGCCGCCAGCCACTGCTGCTCCGCCGTAGCCAGGGTGTCGCACCAGAGGCAGCGATACCCCTCGCGGGTCAGATAGCGTTGCAGGTTCTCCGCCAGCAGCGCCTCGTCTTCGACAAGCAGGAGGGTCTTCATGATTCGGTATCGCTCCAGAGTTGGCAGGGCAGCATCAGGGTAAAGGTGGTGGGCGGGCCGGATAGGACGAGGCGCCCGCCAAGGCGGCGCAGCAGATGGCGCACGATGGCAAGCCCCAGCCCCAAACCCTCGGCACGGGCTCCGCGACGCAGCAGGGTGGCGAGCCGGTAACCCGGCAGCTCGCCGCCATCGCTGACCGCGAGGATCAAACGCCCCGCCTGCCAGCTGGCACAGATCCGAACCGGTGCACAGCCATGCTGGCTGGCGTTGCGCAGCAAATTGTCGAGGGCAAGGTCGAGCCAGTAGAAGGGGAGCGCCAGAGTCATCTCCCGCTCAAGGCAGAAGGTGGCGTCATGCCGCTCGCAAGCCTGGGTGAGCCACTCGGCCAGACTGACCGCCACCCGCTCATCTTCGAGAGTCTCTGCCGCCAGATAGTGGCGACTGGCCTGCGCCAGTTGATGCAGACGGGCGACACTGCCCAGCAGCTGCCCCACGCTCTGCTGGGCGGAAGGGGGCAGCCGGTCGAAATCGTGGCGCAGCTCCTCGCTGATGCCAGAGAGCGCCATGATGGGAGTGCGCAGCTCGTGGGTCAGCATCTGCAATGCGACACGCCGCTCCCGCAGCAGGCGCCAGCGCTGCCAGCTGGCCCACCCCAGCAGCAGGATGAAACCAAGAGAGCTGGCCAGCGCCAGCCACTGCCAATGCAGCGTGGGGCGCTCGTTGATGCAGATCCCCCCAACCCGCTCCTGGCAGGAGCCATCGACCCGGCTATCCAGCGTCACGCCAAGCCGCTCGGCCAGCGGCTGCCACTGCCCGGCACCGTAACGACGCCACTGCCCATCGGCAAGCAGCCAGAGCTGACCCGATTGCAGCAACCAGCGCTCCCCCCGCAGCAGGGCATCGAGGTTGTCATTATCGAGCTCGCCGAGCTGCCCCAACTGATCTCGCCGCTCCCGCACATGGAGCAGAGCGTCGAGCCCGGCCACCGGATGACCAGCCTGCCAGCGAGCCACGCTGGAGCCACCCAACGGATAGATGGGGTGAGCGGCAAACCAGCTGGTCGAGGGCTTAGCCCCTTGGCCACAAAGCGCCCTCAGCAGCGGCAGCCACTCGGCGGGCAACTCATTATCTGTCCCGCACTCCTGCTGATAGCGATAGATAGCCTGCAGCTGGCGCAGCGGATAGCGCTGCCAGGCGGGATAGAGGGAGTCGGGAGCAATCAAGCGCCGGTCGAGCCGCTGCATCTCGTCAAGAGGCAGCGCCTGTTCTGGAGTCTGTCTGGCCAGCTCGCCCGCCAGACGATCCGCCAGCGGCCCGGCCAGCACCGGAGAAGCCATGCCGTAGCAGATCAGGGAACAGAGCAGCAGGATCAGGCGCATGGTTTCAACTCGAGATGACTCCGGATGAAGACACAGCAGATCACTGCGCCATAAAAAAATGTCAGCGCCATTTTTCAATGGCGCTGACATCCGGTCAACCGCTAACGGCATTGGCGCGGCTCCCGCCAGCCATGTGAACCGTCACCTATTTGAACAGTCCCTTGAGCAGCTGGTCGGCCACCCCTTTGACGGCATCGTTGTCGGCCTTGTCACCCAGCAGCTTCTTGAGGCCGCGTTCGGCCTCCTTGCGCGCCTTATCCTCCAGCAATTTGTTGTTGCTGAGCAGCGCCTTCACATCGAGGTGATAGCTGGGGGCCTGCCAGTGACCGCCGATCCGCACCGGAATGGTGATCTCCTTCAGCTCGTCCACATCCTTGCCCCCCTGCCCCTTGCTGCTCTCGACGATGGAGGTGAGGAACAGGAAGTCGAGGCTCTCCGGCACCAGCGCAGTCTGCCCATCCCCCTTGACCCGCAAGGCGGGTGCAAAGAGCTGGATGTCGTTGCTGCGGGCGATGCCGTCGGCAATCTGGAAGCTGGCGGTCAGAGCGCTGAAGTCGGTCTTGCGCGCCTCCTTCACCTGCTCGGCCCCCTTGCCGGTGAGGGTGGCCCGCGCCTCGCGGATCATCTCCGGCAGGTTGATGCCATGCAGGGCGCCGTCGCTCAGCTTCAAGGTCACCTTGCCCTGTATTCCGTTGCGCAGTGCCAGCGCAGAGAGACCACGCCCCTGCACCTGCACATCGAGATCGCCCTTGCCCTCCAGCAGATCACTCTGGGCCAGAGTCTGCAACAAGGGACGAATGTTCACTCCGGCCACCTGCTTGTGCACCTTGTAGGTGGCGGGCTGCTGGCGTGCGTCGAGTACCCCGTTCGCGCTTACCTGACCGCCAGCCACGGTCGCGCTGAACTGTTTGAGCGTGAGCAGTCCCTTGGCCATAGCCACCTGCAGATCGACAGCACCGAGATCCAGCCCTTTCAGGCGCAGGCTGCCAAGTTGCAACCGACCATCCAGATCCACCCCTTTGAGCGCGCCCAGATCCGGTTCAACCGCGGAGAGGGCTTCGCTCTTGCCGGTGACCGCTTTATTGTCACTTGCAGCGGTATTGGAAGCACCGGCCGCCGGTTTGTCCTCTTTCGCCTGCGCAGGTGTGGTCGGTACCGATTTGGCGAGCCATTTGTCGAGATCCAGCTTCTCCCCCTTGAGATCGAAGCTGATTGCGGGAATGGCACCAAGCTGCACGGTTCCATCACCACTCAACAGCGCCTCATCGGCACTCATCACCAGCTTGCTCAGGGTAATCAACTGCTTGTCGAGCTCGGCACGGGCAAACCCGGCCAGTTTCAGCTTCATCTGCGGGCGCGGCAGCGCATCACCTTCCAGCGCTGCCGTCAGCAGCACATCGGAGAGCTCGGCCAGCTTCATCTCTTTATCGAGCCGTCCCTTGAGTGTTCCTTCCAGCGAGCCAGCCAGTGAAGCTTGCAGCCCCTCTACCTTGGCCCCTTTGAGCGCCAACGTGAGGTTGCTCCACTCACCCAAGGCCAATCGGTCCCCCTTGATGGAGAAACTGTCGAGTCGCAGGGACGGGTCACTCAGGCTGCCACTGAGGCTCAGATCTTTCAGTTCACTCGCCATCACCTCCTGCGCCAGCTTGATCTGGGTCTGCCCTTTAACGTCGAAAGCGAGCTTGTCGGCACTCCCCTTGACGGCCAGCGTCACGGGTACCCACTGATCGGTGGCCAGCTGCCCCATATCGAGATCGAGGCGATCCAGTCGCAGCGAGGTGCCGCTGCGATCATCCTGTACCAGCGCACTGGCCTGGGAGAGCGCGACACCCTGCAAGCTGATCTGCCAGGGCTTGCTATCAGCGGTTGGCGCAGGAGTTGCGGGGACGACTGGTTCGCTTGCATCAGCAGTGGCATCCTTGATCAGTCCGCTCAGATTGGAGCTGCCATCCGCCTTGGTCTGGATAAAGAGATGGGCGCCACTCAAGGTTACCTTGCCGATCTCCAGGCGATGGGAGAGCAACGGCAACAGGGCCACCGAGGCATCGCCCTGTTCGAAACGAATCAGATCCGGCTCGGCAAAGCCGGCCGGATTGCGCAGAGCAACCTTCTCCAGCGAGAGGCCGAGACTCGGCCAGAAACGCCAGTCAATCTCTCCCGCCATCACCAGTTCCCGGCCTGTGCTCTTGCGCACCTGTTCAGCCAGTTGGGGCTTGAATTGATTGGGGTCGATAAGGCTTATCAGCGTCACTATGGCCAGCAAGGCCGCCACGGCGATGCCGAGCAAGATGAGAACTATCTTCTTCACGATATGCTCCTTGAATCCGGATCCACTGCTGACTATACCACTCACCGTCTGACGAATGGCGTCTGCGGGACAAAAGTGGACAAGGATGAGACAGGGATGGTCGCTGCCAATCCCCATCGTCATCAGCAGGGATCAGGCTTGCAAAGGGGATTGCAGCAACGGCGCCATCGCGGTGCGCGTCGACTCGAAAGCAAAACGGGACAAGGGGATATCGCTGAGTTTCAACCACTGACAGGCGGCCACATCGTCAGCCGGCTGGATGACAGGTTTTTCACTCAGCTTGATGGCAAAGAAGGTGTCACAGGTGTGATAGGTGATGCCATCGTAGGGATAGGTATTGGGGAAGGAACCGAGATAGGTACAAGGATGAGCGCTGACATCGAGTCCCAGCTCCTCCTGCAACTCGCGCACCAGCGCCCCCTCCAGCGACTCGCCGGGATCGACAAATCCGCCCGGCAGATCCAGCAACCCCTTGCCCGGATTGCCTGCTCTCACCGCAACCAGCACCTCGTCCTGCCAGCAAAGCGCCACCATCACCGCCGTCGCCACATTCTGGAAAAAATGAAAACCGCAGCCACAGCGAAACTCTTTGGGGCTGACGCTCTGCAGGGTTTGACCGCCGCATTTTGGACAAAACATGGGCTATCTCCGACCAGATAAAGCACCATTTTACGCTGCCAGGGCCGTTTTTTATGAATAAAACTGATGGGATGACCAGGAATTCAGGGGAAGGAGGGGATAACACTGGCCAATTTTCAGGCGACTTTCTGATTTCTAGGCAATAAAAAACCCCGCTCGATGAGCGGGGTTCTTAAATTGGGTGCCTGGCAGTGTCCTACTCTCGCATGGCGAATGCCACACTACCATCGGC
>NZ_JBFODQ010000009.1:0-37779 GCF_040908355.1 Aeromonas sp. R2-2
CTATCCGTGAAGGCGCCAATGGCGCCTTCACTTTTTTCCGTTGTTGAATGGGGCCAATCTGTATTGCCTGAGATGGGGAGCGCGGGTGTAGCACGATTTTTCAGCGTGACAGAAGTTTTGTGCGAATTTTCTTTTCTGTCTGTCACGCAGATCGTCAATTGACGCTGCACCATACTTGTTGTCACCAAGGTAGGGCAAGGAGGCTCTATGAAGCATGGCATTGCGGTGATTATCACCAGTTTGTCTGTTCAGGTTGCAGCAGAACCACAGTGGACCTTCATGGATGAAAACTTGGAAAGGGGAGGGATCTATGATGTGCGAGCTGAAAAGGTCAGAGTGGTGGTTCCTGACAAGCCTTTTGAACCCGGGCATCTCGCCAGTGTATTGACCTTGCCATTGCCGGATGGCACTACGGTGCAGTTTGATGTTCATCCCAATGCCTTGCTCCCGGAGCCTTTGGCCCAGCGCTACCCTTCTATCAATACTTACAGTGGGAAGGCTATCGATCGGGCGGCGGATACAGGCCGATTCGATGTCACCATACATGGTTTTCACGGTATGTTTACCCATCAGGGGCGTACCTTTTATGTCGATCCGCTTCAGGACGGTTTCTCTTATGCCGTTTATGAACAGCAAGATGCCTGGCGGCGACAGGATGTGGATCAGGTGATTGATCCTCATGGTATCGAGCGTGAGCGAGCTGTGCTGGTCGATGGCAATTTGCGCAAGCGCTACACTATCGCCATCTCGGCAACCGGGGAATATACCCAGTATCACGGTGGTACCAAGGTTGCAGCACTCTCGGCCATTGCAACACTGCTTAATCGGGTCAATGAAGTCTATCGCCGTGATGTGGGGGCCGAGTTTCAGCTTGCAGCTGATACGGATAATGTGATTTTCACCGATCCTGCGACGGATCCTTTCACCAACTCGACCCAGGATATCGCCATCAACCAGACCCAACAGGGGGTGTTGCTCAATCCTTCTTTTGATCTGGGCCATCTGCTGGCGACATCAGGCGGCGGGGTGGCGACCCTGAGATCTTTATGCAACCCTTTCAGCCGTTCACGGGGCATGACCGGAGGCTCACAACCTATCGGTGATGCGTTCTTTATTGATTATGTGGCTCACGAATTGGGGCACCAGCTGGGGGCCGAGCACTCCTTCAATGGCATGGCCGACAGTTGTGCAACAGGTCGCAAGGCTAGCTCAGCCTGGGAACCGGGCAGTGGCTCGACCATCATGGCCTATGCCGGGATCTGTGGTGAGGAGAATCTGCAGGTTAACAGCACACCTTTTTTTCACAGCAAGTCGATCGAGCAGATGCGGGCTCTGATGGCCTCTCTGCCCTCCTGCGGCACCGACCTGGCGCTTGCCAATAACGCGCCGATTGTGGATGCGGGGGGCGATAGGGTGATCCCCGCCAATACGCCTTTCACTCTTGTCGGTAGTGCGCTGGATCTGGATGGTCATCCCCTCAGTTACACCTGGGAGCAGGTTGATCTTGGCAATGCATCCTACAGCGTGGCAACCATGGTGGATGATGGAACCCGCCCGCTGTTTCGCTTTGTTTCACCAACATCGGATCCCCGTAGAACATTGCCCGCCATGAGCTCTCTGATATCGGGTGTCTTGGCCAAAGGAGAGGCGTGGCCTGCGACCAATCGCAATCTCCAGTTCCGCCTTACCGTACGTGATGGTCAGGGGGCGGTGAGCAGTGATGAAATGGTGGTTCAGGTGATCAATACCGGCGCGGCATTTGCCATCACAGCTCCGCAGATCGGCGCCATGGTGGCGGGTAGCACTCAGCTAGTGACATGGAATGTTGCCGGGACCGATCAGCCTCCTATCAATTGTCCCAGCGTGGATTTGGCACTGACACAGAATGGTGGTTCTACTTGGACTACGCTGGCAAGCGGGCTTGCCAATAACGGTTCGGCCAGTGTGGTGTTGCCTGCACCGTTGACCAGCACGGCCAGGCTGAAGCTGGCATGCAGCAATAATATTTTTTTCTCTATCAATGGGATAAGAGGTAATGCGTCTGCCACTACGGAAAGTGCAACTGTCATTACCGACAACAATGCGGGTGGCGGCGGTGGTGGTGGTGCAGTGAATCTTATCGTGATCCTCCTGATGGGAGGGGCAGCCGGATGGCGCAGGTATTACGGTTAGCCGTCAGTTTGCTGTTTCTATATATCTGCGCAGCGCCTGTTGTGGCCGCATCACTGACCGAGGCAATAGATGAAAGTCTTGCTGCTCAGGATTATCGGCTCATCGTGCGTGGCGGGCGCGGCGGTATGGCTCCGGGGGTTGTGGAGTCATTGCAAGCAGAAGCGAGAACCCGGTGCGGAGTCCGTTATCTGAAAGGGTTCGGTGATGTCATTGAGATGGGCAAGGAATCGGAGTTTGAGCAGCGGATTGACTATGCCACCCGATATAACCGACAGATGCTGGAAAGGTGCATGCCGGAGGCGATTTCAAGGCCGTAGTGGCTGTTCAACAACGGCGTGTAAATCGGCATGATTGGAGTTATAACTCTAATATTCCAAACATAGTAATAGCCTCATGGGAATGATTCGATGACTCACATATGAGCCTCCATATAATTTTTTTGGAGTTTTAACTCTATTAAAAAGAACTGCTGAAAATGCTAACAAAATGAGCTATTTATAAAATATAACTAGCTAACTGCATGATTTTAAATGAAATAAAATCCATTTAATTTTTATTGAAAAAGTTGAATTGTGATTTGTGTCACGTTATTCTCGCCGGCTGTTCAGTCAGGTGATTAATAATGATGAAGTTCACAATAAATGCAATCTCAGTTGTCATCGCAATGTCAGCCAATATCGCGCTGGCATCCCCATGGCATATGGTCGAAAAACGCAGCAAGCAGGCCGATGAACCTGTAAGGGCTCGCGCATACAATATCTTTGAGGTAGAGCCGGATTTTTTAGAAAATCTGCGCTTGGGCCAAACCGTGATTACGCTACCATTGCCTGATGGCAAGATGGTGCAATATGAATTGGAAGCCTACTCCGTATTACCGCCTGCGCTGGCAGCAAAATACCCAGATATCATGACCTATAAAGGACATGAAGTTGGCACCCCCAGTAATACCGGTCGTTTTGATATTTCTCCGCGTGGTTTTAACGGCATGTTTATGCATGCCGGAGAGCAGATATTTGTCGATATTCAGCGTAATGGTACCTACGCTGTCTATTACAAAAAAGATGCACATTCAATGAATGGCAAGAATATCAAGGAGATCATTGAAAAATCCGAGCTGAAAAAAAAGTTAGCATACAAAACTGAAGCGGCTCGTAACGAGGCTGGCTATAGCAAGCCAGAGCTTACCCAGTACAGCATTGCATTCTCTACTACTGGTTCATATACCAGGTTCTTTGGTGGCCAAGCCCAAGCATTGGCGTCACTGACAACCTTGACTAACCGTTTAAACGAGGTATATGAAAGGGACTTGGGCGTTCGCTTTGTATTGGCAGATGGGAATGACAAGATTATATTCGAAAATCCTGTTGACGACCCTTTTGTGAACGGTAAATATCCAAAATTTAAAAACATCAGCACTATAAATGCTGTGGTTCAGAGAGAGAAGCTGAATAGTAATGACCTTGGCTATTTCGATATTGGTCATGTAGTAACGCAATCGGAAAAAGATGAGGGGGATGCACAGCTAGGGTCATTGTGTGATAAGATAGACTTATATGCATCATATAGGTCTAACGCGGCTACAGGAAACAAAAATCCTGTTGGAGATGCATTTTTTATTGACTTTGTGGCGCATGAGATTGGCCATCAATTTGGTGCTGACCATACCTATAACGCTAATAAGGGGCAGAGAGAGTCCTCCATGGCATGGGAGCCAGGTAGTGGTAGCTCCATCATGGCTTATGCGGGACTGATGGGGGAGCAAAACGTACAGCTCAACAGCGATGCCTATTTTCATAGCAAGTCGATTGATATGATGCGCAAGCATATCAACAACCGTGAAGCTCAAGCAAAGAAGAGTGAGATCCTATTTGTTGGTGCGCCATTAGTGCTTGCTCCTATTTTTTCCTCGCGTTGTGGCACTGCTATCCCGAACCAAAATGGTGATAATCAGGCGCCAGAAATTACCGATGTGCCAGCAGAACATGTGATCCCCAAAGGGGTGGCATTTAGTCTGAGTGGCAAGGGTAATGATATTGACGGCGATACCCTTACCTATACCTGGGAGCAGGTCGATCTGGGGGATGCAACGACGAGTGGCGATCAATTGAGTTCAGGTCGCCTTGCAACCGGCCCCCTGTATCGTTACACCGCGCCGACCACTTCCCCGGTTCGTCACTTTCCTTCGCTGGCTACCCAGTTGAAAGGGGAAGCTGAGAAAGGTGATGTCTGGGTCAATGTGCCGCGCACCCTTAACTTCCGTCTGGTCGCCCGTGATGGCAAAGGCGGTGGTGCCTATGGTGAGACCTCGGTCGAGGTGGTCGATACAGGCGCACAAACCTTCAAGATTGAACCGGCATCTGACCAGCGTATGCTGGTTGGTAGCCCGACCACAGTGAATTGGCAAGTAGCTGGCACGGACCGTCATCCTGTCAACTGTCAGCGGGTCGATATCAGTTATAGCAACGATGAAGGCAAGAGCTGGCAGCCGCTGGTCAATGGCGTGAACAACAATGGCGCCCATGAGGTGACCATTCCGGCCAATGCTGGCAGCGCTGTTCGCCTCAAGCTGGCCTGTAGCGACAATATCTTCTATGCCATTACGCCAAAACTGGCGACCAAGAGCAGTGATACACCGGCTCCCCAGCCTGAAAGCAATGGCGGCGGTGGTGGTGGCGGTTCGACCGGTCTGTTCGCGCTGTTGGGCCTTGGTATCGCTGCGCTGCTGCGTCGTCGTGAGATCATGAGCTACTAAACCAGATAACCCAAGGGTGAGATTACCCATCTTTGGTAAATTGATGAACCAAGCGAAGAGGCGTTAGCCTCTTCGCTTTTTTTGTATGGTTTACAAGGTCGCTTTATCGAGCGCACAATGCCTGCGTCACTCTCTTGATGGTCGTGGAACCATTATTTATTTGAAGGAAAATCAAGATGATGGATGTTGCTGATCTGCGCCGTGAGTATACCCGTGGCGGTCTGCACCGGGCCGATCTGCCGGCCGAGCCGCTGGCGCTTTTCGAGAAGTGGTTGGCGCAGGCCTGTGAGGCCAAACTGACCGATCCCACCGCCATGGTGGTAGCGACGGTGGATGCCGATGGTCAGCCCTGGCAGCGCACCGTGCTGCTCAAGCACTACGACGCCCAGGGGATGGTTTTTTACACCAACATGGGCAGCCGCAAGGCGCAGCAGCTGGAAGGCAATCCCCGTATCAGCCTGCTCTTTCCCTGGCATACGCTCGACCGTCAGGTGCATGTGACCGGTCGGGTGGAGAAGATGAGCACTTTCGAGGTGATGAAGTATTTCCACAGCCGTCCCAAGGATAGCCAGATCGCTGCCTGGGTCTCCAAGCAGTCGACCCGCATCTCGGCCCGTGGCGTGCTGGAGGCCAAGTTCCTCGAGCTCAAGCAGAAGTTTGCCAATGGCGAAGTGCCGCTGCCGAGCTTCTGGGGCGGATTCCGGGTGGTGATCGAGACGGTGGAGTTCTGGCAGGGGGGCGAGCACCGGCTGCACGACCGCTTCTACTACACCCGCGACGGGGATGGCTGGCATATCGAGCGTCTGGCTCCCTGATCGCGCTGTTCAATTCTGTTTTCACAAGGAGTGTGTATGCGTCTGTATGGTGATCTGCGTTCCGGCAACTGTTACAAGGTGTGGCTGCTGGCCCGCTGGATGGAGCTTCCCCTTGAGTGGGTAGAGGTGGATATTCAGGCGGGGGATACCCGTACCCCCGCATTTCTGGCCATGAACCCCAACGGCAAGATCCCGGTGCTGGAGATTGGCCAAGGCGATGCGCTGGCGGAATCCAACGCCATCCTCTTCTATCTGGGGCAAGGCAGTGCCTTGTGGCCAACCGATCCGCGCCAGCAGGCCGAGGTGCTCAAATGGATGTTCTTCGAGCAGTACAGCCATGAGCCCTACATCGCGGTGGCCCGCTTTATCGTTCACTATCTCGGCCGACCCGAGTCCCAGGAGGCGCGTCTCGACGGGCTGAAAGCCGGTGGCGAGAAGGCGCTGGCGGTAATGGAGCAGCAGCTGAAACAGAGCCCCTACCTGTGCGGTGATGTGCCGACCATCGCCGATATCGCCCTTTATGCCTACACCCATGTGGCAGAGGAGGGGATCTTCTCCCTGCAGGGGTGGCCCGCTATCCGTAGCTGGATCGCCCGTATCGAAGCCCATCCCCGCCATCTGACGCAGCCAGTGGCCTGTCAGGCCAGCTGATGGAATTGCTGATCGAGGCCAGTCTGTGGCAACCGCAGTGGGCTGCGCTGTTGCTGCACTGGCAGCAGCAAGGTCATCGCTGGCAGCTGCTACTGGGCAAAGAGGCGGCCGCCGCCCTCGATCAAACCGATGTTCCCTGGGCGAGCAGCCCTCCTGACGGTGTGCTCTGCCCGGGAGCCCTGCTGGCTGCCTGGCTCGATGGGGATCTGCTGGCGGATTTTCATGTTGATCCCAGCCGCCAGGTCCTGATCAGCGCCTCCACCTCGCTACTGACCCTCGCCAAGGAGCAGGGACTGCTCACCCTTGGTCCTGTGGGGGCCGATCTGCCGCTCGCCCCCGAGGCCGATTTGGGCGCCGTGCTCAATCGCCTGCTGGCGCGCCGCGTGACGGTGCCGACCCTGGCTGAGGGGCATTCGCTATCAGGTGTCGTATTGCGACCACTGCAGGCCGACGATGAGCGCGAGATAGTGCGCTACTGCAGCGACGAGGCGCTGGCGTGCTACACCCTCAATATTCCTCACCCCTATCCGCCGGAGGGGGCTCGCGACTGGCTGGTGCTCAGCTGGCGCAAAGCGGCGCTTGGCCTTGGCTGGAGCTGGGCCATCACCTTGCCAGAGGAGCAAGGGGCGGCGCTGGTTGGGGTGATCTCCTTGCACTGGAATGGCGAGCTCGCCTGGTGGGTGGGCGTGCCTTGGCAGAATCGCGGTCTGGCGACCCGGGCCGCCAGCTTGGTCAAGGAGTTTGCCTTTGACCAACTGCAACTGCCTGCGCTGACGGCTCGCCATATGCCAGACAATTTAGCCTCCGGCCGGGTGATGGCAAAAGTGGGCATGCACTATCGCGGGCGGCGCCATATCAGCGGTCGCCAGCCGTGTGAGGTGAGTTACTGGCGGTTGGATCGCGCTCCCTCCTTACCCAATCCCTTGGCCGAGGAGATTGCCTGCTGGCTTGCAGATGAGCGGATCGCTGTGGTGATCCTGTGGGATCCTGTAACGTTGGATCGGCAGAGTGCCAACGGCAAGCTGGCTATCTCGCTCTTTGTGGATGAGAGGGGCGCGGGGGAGAAGCCCTGTTTTCTGCGCTGCCCGCCGCATATTGAGAGGTTGCTGGCGCTGCACTGTTATCCCGTCGATCTGCTGGAGCAGGCCGAACCGGAGCAGTTGTCCCATCTTGGCGGCGTCTTGCTGAAAGACAGGGATGAACAGGGGCTGGCGTGGTTGCTGAAACTGGCCGCGCTGCAGCGTCAGGGGCCCGATCTGCTCAGCCGCGAGGAGCGCGCATCACGGCTCCACTGGTTCAACCAATTGATGGCGCAGGCGCTGGGCGGCAACGGTGACTCGCCGCAGATACGCTATCAACAGTTACGGCTGCTGGTGGAGCTGCCGGAGCTGGTCGATGAGCTGGATGGCTGTTGGCATCAAACGCCCGAACTGACCTTTGATCGGTTGGCGCGGGAGGCTCCCACCCTCTGGCTGGCCTACCGCGAGGCGATGAACAGGGTCACCCCGGCTACGCTAACCGTCTTGCAGCAGCAGTTTGCAGCTCGTTTTCCTGAGTGCACCCTCCCATTTTTGGACAAAGGTACTCAGAATGACCAGCCGTTGTGTGGAATAATGCCCGCTCTGCTGTACGAGGAGTAATACCTGATGTTGAGAACCGAGCGCCCCGGTGACATGCTGCCGGTTTATGAGCTGCTGAGTGCCGCCTTCGGTCGTTCCGATGAGGCCGAACTGGTCAACCGCCTGCGCGAATGTGGTGCTGCCGTAGTGACCATGGTCGAAGAGGAAGAGTACGAGTTCATGGGGCACCTGATGCTAAGCCCGATCACCATTAACGGCATGGAAGGGCCTTGGCTCGGTCTGGCGCCGGTCGCGGTTCATCCCGACTGGCAAGGTCAGGGGATTGGCTCTGATCTCATCCGTGAAGGGCTTGATACGGCGCTCGAGATGGACTGGAAAGGAGTGGTGGTACTCGGGGATCCGGTCTATTACAGCCGTTTCGGTTTCCGCCCGGCTAGCGAGTTTGGCCTGCACTGCATCTATGAGGTGCCTGCCGACTGCTTTATGGCGATGGAGCTGCAGGAGCGCGGTTTTGCGGGTGTGCAGGGTGAGGTGCTCTATCACCCGCTGTTTGATGAACTCCCCGACGAGCTGCCGGACGCGCAGGCAGAAGTGTCCCATTTATAGCGAGACGTCGCAGCGACAAGCTATAACGAAAAAGCCCTCATCGAGGGCTTTTTCATCTTGTATTGGTCCCTGCCGGGCTTATTCGAGCAAATTGGCTCAGGCAATGATATCGAGCTGGGTACCCTTGCGATTATCTTCACCCACCATGTCACCCATCTGCTGGGCGAGCGGGCTCTGCTGGAATTGCATGTAGTCGCTCAGATTCTGCTGGCGCTGGTAGCGATTCGCAGCCTGATACATATCAGCCGTGCTCGGGCCCGACTTGCTGTCGCTCTCCTGACCGCTGGCCTCCAGGTAGCGCTCCACCACGGCTTTATCTTGCTGGTTCGCCGTATAAGAGACCGCCAGGGTTCTGCGAGCCGTTGCTTTCTCTTCGCTCTGTGCCTGCAATTCATCCTTCTTGGTCAGTGCTTCGTTACGGGCCTGACTGACCTGCTCGGGTGTGACAGCGGGAGAGGAGGGATATTTGCCGTAATCGGGCAGCGGCATGGGCCGGGAGGTGATTTGCATGGTGGCGCTTCTCTTGTGAACAGGGACGGACGCATGATACCCATCCATTTTAGTTCAATAAATCACCACCTGTCGGTTCATCAAGAGTGGGTTCAGCTTCGCGCATCGATTGTTAATTGAACCGCCTCTGAGTGACAAAAAAGGCGCCATAAGGCGCCTTTTTATCCTTCGGTTACTGCCGGATCAGTTGAAGAACCAGTAACCACGGTTGACCAGACGGGTCAGCAGTTGCAGGAAACCGGCCTGATCGGCCAGCTCTACCATATCGGCTTGAGTGATGATGTCCTTGTCGCACAACAGCGAAATGGCTGCCGCATCTTCGCTCAGCAGGGTCCAGGCTTCACCATCGATATAGCACTGCTGGCTTTCGCCGCTGAACCAGACGCTGCGCAGGCCCGGCACCTTGATGGCAGGCTCGCCCTGAGTCAGCAGGTCGGCTACCTCCTCGGCACTGTAGTCCGGCTCGACCGGATTGACGTCCAGATCGTGCTTGGCCTCGGAAATCATGGTGCCGAACCACTCCTTGAACAGGGTCTCGTCATCGAGCGCCTGTTGCATCAGCTCGCGCAGACGGTGCAGCTCGTGGGGCTGGATCTCGCCGTGACGGGCACGGGGTTTGAGGTCGGCATCGCCGTAACGCTCGGTACGCACCTCGTTGTCGATCAGGTGATCGGCAAAGGAGGAGATAAGCGCCTTGGCATCCGGTGCGCGGAAGCCCACCGAGAAGTTCATGGAGGGCTCGATGGCGTAGCCTTCGTGGGGGAATCCGGGCGGAATGTAGAGGATATCGCCCGGCTCCATGATGACGTCGATGATCGCCTCGAACGGCTCGCAGTGCAGCAGGGCGGCATGGGCGGCAAACTCGTTGAGCGGCTTGGCATCGCCAACCCGCCAGTGACGCTTGCCGATACCCTGGGTGATGAACACGTCGTAGTTGTCGATGTGGGGGCCGACACCCGCGTGCGGGGTGGAGAAGCTCACCATCACATCATCAAAGCGCCAGCCCGGAATGAACTGGAACGGCACCGCCAGCTCGTTCACCTCGGGGGCCCAGTGGTTGCAGGCCTGTACCAGAATGGTCCAGTTCTCTTCGCCCAGATGGTCGTAGGATTCGAAGGGGCCGTGGGCCGCATCCCACTTGCCGTCGAAACGGGTGACCAGACGGGACTCTACCACCTCTTCCATGGCCAGACCCGCCAGCTCGTCCGGGCTGATGGGATCCTGAAAGTCTTTGAAGCCGCCCTTGATAAGGAGCGGGCGCTTCTGCCAGTAGTGCTCGAGGAAGTGAGCGATATCCAGATTGAGTTCGTACATAGATCTTCTCGTCAAAGGGTTCGACAAAGGTCAGGAGAGGTCTTGCCAGAGGCGGCTGCCGGCCTCGGGCAAGCCCTCTTGCAAACCATGTATAGGGTGCCACATAAAATAACCGGGGCCCTGTTGCAGATCATGCACAGGGCCCCGGTGGTCTCATTTATCCGCTTATTTCAGCAGATCAACCAGACGCTGGGCGTCACCGATGTAGTTGGCCGGGGTCAGCTTCTTCAGCTCAACCTTGACCGCTTCCGGTAACTCCAGGGTGTCGATAAAGGTGCGCATCCCTTCGGCATCGACACGGCGGCCACGGGTCAGCTCTTTGAGCTTCTCGTAGGGCTTCTCGATACCGTAGCGGCGCATCACGGTCTGGATCGGCTCGGCCAGCACTTCCCAGTTGGCATCCAGATCGGCGGCCATGGCGGCGTCGTTGGCTTCCAGCTTGGAGATACCTTTGAGAGTGGACTGATAGGCGATAAGGGAATAGCCGATGGCAACGCCCAGATTGCGCAGTACGGTCGAGTCGGTCAGATCACGCTGCCAGCGGGAGATGGGCAGCTTGCTCGCCAGATGCTGGAACACGGCGTTGGCCAGACCCAGATTGCCTTCGGAGTTCTCGAAGTCGATGGGGTTGACCTTGTGCGGCATGGTGGAGGAGCCGATTTCGCCGGCGATGGTGCGCTGCTTGAAGTGGCCCAGGGAGATGTAACCCCACACATCGCGGTCGAAGTCGATCAGGATGGTGTTGAAGCGGGCCATGGCGTCGAACAGCTCGGCGATATAGTCATGCGGCTCGATCTGGGTGGTGTAGGGGTTCCAGGTCAGACCCAGGGAGGTCACGAACTCCTCGGAGAACTGGTGCCAGTCCACTTCCGGATAGGCGCTGATGTGGGCGTTGTAGTTGCCGACTGCGCCGTTGATCTTGCCGAGGATCTCCACCGCCATGATCTGCTTGTACTGGCGCTCCAGACGGTAGGCAACGTTGGCCATCTCCTTGCCCATGGTGCTCGGGGTCGCCGGCTGGCCGTGGGTGCGGGAGAGCAGCGGCATATCGCGGTACTCGTGGGCCAGACGCTTGATCTCGCCGATCAGCTTCTCGCAATAAGGCTTGATGACCTCTTCGCGGGCGGTTTTCAGCATCAGACCGTGGGAGTTGTTGTTGATGTCTTCCGAGGTGCAGGCGAAGTGGATGAACTCGCTGACAGCCGCCAGCTCCGGGTTCACTTCGACTTTCTCTTTGAGGAAGTACTCCACCGCTTTCACATCATGGTTGGTGGTGCGCTCGATCTGTTTGATGCGGGCGGCGTCGCTCTCGTTGAAGTTGCTGACGATGCCGTCGAGCAGGGCGTTGGCGGCCGCGCTCAGGGCAGGGACTTCCGGAATCCCGGCGTGGCTGGCCAGTTTCTGCAACCAGCGAACCTCGACTTCAACGCGAAAACGCAGCAGGCCGAATTCGGAGAAGATAGGGCGCAGGGCATCGGCCTTGTCGCCATAACGACCGTCAATCGGGGAAACAGCAGTCAGCGCGGACAGCTCCATGGGGTGAACTCCTGATGATTGGTGTGGGGGATCCGTATTCACTTGCGCGCCGGTCGGGGTGTATCAAGGCTGATGTGCGGCTGTTCACCTTGTCCTCCCTCTGCCTGCGCGCAAGCCAATGATTAGTAACGCTTGGCCAGTTCCACCATCTTCTTGCGAGCGAAGATGATCTGGGTGCGGCTGCCACCGAGCTGGCGCCACAGCACGCAGGCGCGGATGCCTGCCAGCAGCAGGGCGCGCACCTTGTGCTGCACCAGCGGCTGCTGCAGGAACAGCGGGGTGCCGGCCACCTGAATGCGCGGCCCGATGGGGCTGATAAGATCGCTGTAGATGCTCGCCATGTTGGCCAGGATCTGCTCGTCGAGCAGATCGAAGTGCTGTTGCTGGCGACCGATCTGGCTGATCCGCTCACCCAGCATGTTGAGAATGTCCTTGCGCTTGGCCAGCTTGCGCTCCAGCGCAATCAGGCTCACCACATAGCGGGTCAGCTCGGCATTTTTCTGACTGCCGTCGGCACCCAGCTGCTCGACCAGCGCGCGGTAGCCGTCGCGAATGGCCAGATGGGTGTTGTTGAACACCTCTAGCGGGTGGCTCGGATTGGTCACCAGAATGCTGGAGAGGCTCTCGCGCAGGGCGGCCTCGTCACAGCTGCCGTCTCGGGCCACCTTCTGCACCAGATACGCGGCCTGGCAGATGCCGGCAAAGGCCATTGTTCTGTCTTGGAATTTATCGCTCACGTCTGCTGCCTTCTGTTAAGGATTCAAACCGGATGGCTGAAACGTTGTTCGATGATGCCGCCGCCCAGACACACTTCCCCGTCGTAGAAGACGGCGGATTGGCCCGGGGTGACCGCAGCCTGCTTTTCGTCGAAGATGACCCGGATGGTCTCGTCGTCGATGGGCTGGATCAGGCAGGGGATATCCTGCTGACGGTAGCGGGTCTTGACGGTGCAGCGACGCGGCTCGCGGATCGGAGTGCGATCCACCCAGTGCAATTGGCTGGCAATCAAACCATCGGAGTAAAGGCGGGGATGTTCGCCCTGCGCCACCACCAGCACGTTGCGCTCGACCTCTTTGTCGACCACGTACCAGGCCTCTTCGGTGGCATCTTTGCGACCACCGATACCGAGCCCCTTGCGCTGGCCCAGGGTGTGATACATCAGACCCTGATGCTCGCCGATCACCTTGCCATCCACGGTCTCGATCTTACCGGGCTGGGCGGGCAGGAACTTGGCCAGGAAGTCCTTGAACTTGCGCTCGCCGATAAAGCAGATACCGGTGGAGTCTTTCTTCTTGGCGGTGATGAGATCCAGCTGCTCGGCGATGCGGCGCACCTCCGGCTTCTCCAGATCGCCAACCGGGAACAGGCTCTGACCCACTTGCTTCTCGCTCAGGGTGTAGAGGAAGTAGCTCTGATCCTTGTTGGTATCGAGACCGCGCAGCAGGCGCGGGCGGCCGGTGCTGTCGTCACGGCGCACATAGTGGCCGGTGGCGATGTAGGTGGCGCCCAGCTCTTCGGCGGCAAATTCGAGGAACGCCTTGAACTTGATCTCCTTGTTGCACAGGATATCGGGGTTTGGCGTGCGGCCAGCCTTGTACTCTTCGAGGAAGTGCTCGAACACGTTGTCCCAGTACTCGGCCGCGAAGTTGATAGTGTGGAGTTTCATCCCCAGCTTGTCGCAGACGGCCTTGGCATCAGCCAAATCCTGGGCGGCAGAGCAGTACTCGTCCGTGTCGTCTTCTTCCCAGTTCTTCATGAACAAGCCTTCGACCTGATAGCCCTGCTGCTGGAGCAGGTAGGCCGAGACGGAAGAATCCACGCCGCCGGACATGCCGACGATCACCTTGATTTGGCTGTTGTCTGTCATTAGTCGAAGTTACCAGTTCGTTTAAACGGGGCGTATTCTACCAGAGTTTTGCGCCCCCGGTCACATATCCATGCCGCAGTTCCCATCAGGAGCCTGATAGCAGGAAATCGTTTTTCTATTTGTTGGCACCATGATGAAAAAATGGTGCCAAACGATATCGGATAGCCTGTTCACGATCTGTCACGAGAGGCCGTCAGCAAGGTAAAGAGCAGCGCAGGAACCGGAGCGTATATATCTACGTGAGGATTCCGAGCAGCACATGAGCCTTGATCACGGCCTCGCAGTAAGAGCGTGGACAGGTTCTCAGATAAAGGCCTTGAGTGCCGACAGTGGCAGCCGTGTCCCCGCCAGATAATCCTGAATGCACTGCCACACCAGGGGGCTGCGCAGGGCCGGTTTGCATTCCGCTATTTCTTCCAGCGTGAGCCAGTGGCAAGCCAGCACATCGCCGTCAGGATCCTCTGGATGGTGCTGACCCGGCGCTTTTTCAAGGTCGAAGATGATGGCGGTGCGCACATAGGTGGCTTCGCTGTCGGCCGGTTTGAACAGATAGGTACCAAGCCAGGCGGTCGGCGTAGCGGTCAGACCCGTCTCTTCTTTCAGCTCGCGGCAAGCCGCTTCAAGCAGGTTTTCCCCCGGCTCCACATGGCCGGCGGGTTGGTTGAAACGGCGCTGGCCTTTTATCTCCTCTTCCACCACCAGAAAGCGCCCCTGCCACTGCACCAGGGCGGCGACCGTCAGGCGCGCCTCCATGCGGGCGTGGCTGGTGGTCGATTGCTCTGCCTGATTGCTCATCATGACTCCTTGTCGTTGCTATTGGGATTGTCCGCTCGGGCCGGTCGACGTGCCGTTCCTCGACCACTGCTGCGGGGTTTGCCGCCAGTCGGGTTTGAAGTTGAACGCTCGGTTGGGTGAGTGCTGCGGGGGCGCTCGTCACGTCTCGGCTGGCTGGCCCGCCGTGGCGCATCCCCTGCCGGTTTGGCCGGTTTGGCGGTATGAGCGCCTGAACGGGATGAGGAGGGACGCGGGCGGCTGCTGGAGCTCGGCGCCAGCTCGGGGGCAGGCAGGCTGCGGCTCTCGCCGGGGGCCAGACCATCTAACGTCCAGTCGCCGATGGCATAGCGAATAAGGCGCAGGGTGGGGTGGCCGATATGGGCGGTCATTCGCCGCACCTGCCGGTTGCGCCCCTCGATGATCTTGATCTCCAGCCAGCTGGTGGGGATCTCCTTACGCTCGCGGATCGGCGGATTGCGCGGCCACACCGCAGGTTCATCCATGATGCGCGCCCCGGCGGGCAGGGTCATGCCGTCATTGAGCTCCACGCCGGCGCGCAGGGCGGCCAGTTGCTCCTCGCTCGGGATCCCTTCCACCTGCACCCAATAGGTCTTGGGGGTCTTCTCCCCCGGCTGGGTGAGGCGAGCCTGCAGCTTGCCATCGTTGGTGAGCAGCAGCAGCCCCTCGCTATCGCGATCGAGCCGCCCTGCGGCATAGATGCCGGGCTCTTTGATGTAATCCTTGAGGGTCTCGCGGCCCGCCTCGTCGGTGAACTGGCAGAGCACCATGTAGGGCTTGTTCAGCAGGAGCAATTTGCGATCCGCTGGGGCCAGCTCCGGTTTGCGGGGGGATGCATGGCGGGGTGCGGCTGGTTTGGCCGCCGTGCGCGGGGCGTTATCGCGCGGCGCGCGGCTGACAGAGAGACGGGAGCGGGGAGATTTCATCGGATACACACTTCAGACAGACGATGGCAGCGAGTGTACCACAGGGTGCTGAGGGCTGGATGAATGGCTGGGGTTTCAACAAGCAGTGCCCAGAGCCAATTCGCCTAGCTTAGCAGGCTCTCGATCACGATAGCCTGACGGGCGGGGGCCGAGTCCGCCAACAGCAGGGCGTGGCTGACCACATCGTCGATCATCGACTGCGCCAGTCGGGTGAGGGGGCGCAGGGTCTCCCGTCCGCTACCAACCGGCACCGCCAGCAGAATAATGGTCTGCACCGGCCCGATTTGAGAGCCCCACTCGATGGGCTCCTTGCAGCTAAGCAGGGCCAGAGTTGGCTGGCTGATCCCTTCGCTCAATACATGAGGCATGGCAAGGCCGGGGCGGATGATGGTGGCCGAGACCTGCTCGCGCCGCTCTACCGCAGCGGTCAGTGTGGCGCGGTCGGTGATCAGCTCGGCGGGCAGCAGATCGATCAGATGCTCGAGCGCTTCGGCTTTGGCCAGCGGTTCGGGGCTGTGGGCCAGTTGGCGCAAGGCAAAATGGTAGTCGGGCAGCGCGTTGGCCAGTCGCAACTCCGCCAGCGCGGCGGTGCGCGGGCGCACCAGCGGTTGACCCAGCTCCCCGCACCAGCAGGTAAAGGCCATGTGGGCGAGCTCGGCATCGCACCCTTCAATTTGCAACTGACAGAGATCGCCGGGCTGGGTGGCGAGGGTCAACAGGGAGAGCTGGTTGCTGGCGGCAACGGTCTGGCGCCGGGTGAGGTTGGCACAGCGGATGGTGGATTTAAACATCCCCGCCAGCCGGTTCAACTGCTTGGCCTGGGTGATGCTCAACCCCTGCTGGCAGTAGAAGGTGATTTCGCGGGTCAGCATCAGGCCGGGATCGGCAGGGCCTTGAGTACGGCGTTGGCATCCAGCAGCACGGTTTCCAGTCTCACCTGATGGATGGTGCAGCCGAGGAAGCGCTCTTTCTGCTCAATCTCGATATCGGAGGCAATCAGCACCAGGTCGGCGCTGGCAATATCGCGGGCGGTCAGCATGTTCTCCATGCCCATGGCGCCCTGAGTCTCGACCTTGATCTTGAGTCCCAGCCCAGTGGCGGCTTTTTGCAGGGCATCGGCAGCCATATAGGTATGGGCGATACCGGTCGGGCAAGCGGTGACGGCGACGATCTTCATCTGCTCTCTGTGATGCTGACAAGGGGGAGCAACAAGATAGCGCCAGCGGGGGGCTTTTACCAAAAGTCCATATGAAAAGTGGGATCTTGATGGGGATATGCCCGTCCCTTGAACGGCAGTGCAGGCTGATATGGGCCAGCTGGGAGTGGGGTTGCCCCAAACAACAAGGGCCACCCCTGTGGGTGGCCCTGAACAATCTGCGTCTGTTGTTATGGCTATCAGGCGGTCTGGGCAGCCAGCTCGGCGGCCTTCAGTTCGCGCTTGATGCGGCGGATCTTGCGCTCCTCGGCGACCGCGACACAGCCCATCAGCACCAGACAGGCGGCGGCTGCGATATCCAGCGCCGCGAAGGTGCCGGTCCAGCCGGTCAGACCGAAGATGGGGGTGCCATCGGCAATCATGCCCAGACCCAGTTTGGCGAAGCTGTCACCGATGAGGTAGGCAAAGGTGCCCTTGACGCCATCGGCTACGCTGATGCCCTGCTTGGGGACGAAGCCCACGGCGGCGACGCCGATCAGCAACTGCGGACCAAACACCAGGAAGCCTAGGGTGAACAGGGAGCCCAGGAACATAAACTGGGTAGTCGCATGCTGGTAGAGACCCAGGGTCGCGATGATCAGCGCCAGCGCCACGCAGGCAACCAGACCACGACGGCCATTGGCCAGATCGGAGAGGTAACCCCACATCAGGGTGCCGACAAGAGCGCCCACTTCGAAGAAGGTAAAGCCCTGAATGGCAACGTCTTTGGAGAAGCCCAGCTCCTGGTGGGCATAGACGGTAGACCATTGGTCGATACCGATACGCACCACGTAGAGGAAGATGTTGGCAAAGCAGAGCAGCCAGATCACCTTGTTGAGCAGCACATACTTCACGAAGATCTGCCACTTGGTCAGCTTCTGCTCTTCGGTCGCGATATCCTCTTCGCTCGCCACTTCGTCAAACAGCTCTTCCACCTTGCCAAGGCCGTAGGCTTCCGGCGAATCGCTACCAAAGCGCAGGCCGATAAAGCCGACGATCAGCGCGATGATGGAGGGGAAGATAAACATGCCGAGCACGTTGCCATCAAACAGGTAGTTGGCACCGAACAACGCCACACCGGCCGCACCGGCACCGCCCACGTTGTGGGAGAGGTTCCACATGCCCAGATAGGTGCCGCGCTTGTTGCGAGGGGTCCACTTGGTGATGGTGGAGTAGCTGCACGAACCGCCACAGCTCTGGAAGAAACCGCTCAGGGCATAGAAGAAGATCATGAAGTAGAGGCTGAAACCGGTGCCGCCCATGCTGGCACTGAAGCCCAGCATGCACAGCGCGGAGAGGATCAGCATCAGCGGCAGGAACTGCTTGGTGTTCTTGCCGTCGGCGTAGTAGGAGACGATGGTCTTGCCCACCCCGTAGGTAATGGAGAAGCCAAGGCCGATCATGCCAAGCTCGGTCATGGAGAGACCGTACTCCTGGATCATGTCATTTTGCGCAATGTTGAAGTTCTTGCGGATCAGATACATGGTCAAATAGCCAATAAATACAACCAGATAAGATTGCATAAATGGCTTGAACCAGAGCTTGCGCCGGGCTTCGACCGGCAGGTCCAGGGTGGGGACCCGGACCTGTTGGAGCAATTTCAACATCTTCGTTCATCCTCTGCGAGATAGACGGTATTTCCGCCGCGCCCCTCATTTGTAGATAGGTTGTTCGAGGTCACGCCACGGAAGGGGGAACGGAACGTCGGGGCTGTCAGCCGCTGCTGCGCTCGACGCTCCATCCATATAAACCCGGGCCCGGCACGGGATGACGGGGCGCATTGCCCGTCGCGGTGCGGGTCACGACATCAGGTGGGGTGACTCTAATAAGAGGGGCAAAAAATGGCTTGAGAGCCATCCCTAGTGGGGCTAGGAAATTTTCCTAGTTTTTGCGCTTTCGCGGACAAAGCGTGAGAAACATCACACCGCTGACGCCGGATTGCTGCCATTTCAGACAGTTTGGCGCTCTGTGTGAGTGCTGGGCTGGTGGGATGGATAGGCCAGAAGGGAGCAAGGGAAAGGCAAGGAGAGAGGTGAAGGGAGATATGAGGGAAGAGTGCTTATCGACCACTATTTCTCGGGGGGCGATGTTGGGAAATACGGCCCGCCAGCCATCCCCAAAAAACAAGAGGCCACCCCGTGGGGTGGCCTCTTTTATGCTCTACGAGCCGCGATGGCGAGGGGCACTCAGGCCGCCTTGGCCAGGGTCACCTCGTCACTCTTTTTTACCCGCAGCTTTTTCAGGGCAACCGCGACCACGCCGGTCACGATGGCACCGCAGATCATGCAGAGCAGGGCCAGCAGCGGCTTGTTGACGGCACCCAGCAGGGCCACGATGGGGCCACCGTGGGCAACGCTGTTGGTGATGCCGAACAGGAAGGCCATCACAGCGGCGGTCATGCTGCCCAGCACGTTGGCCGGAATGACGGCGAGCGGGTCACGGGCGGCGAACGGAATCGCACCTTCGGAGATACCCACCAGACCCATGGCACCGGCGGCTTTGCCCGCTTCGATCTCGGACTCGTCAAAGATGCCGAGCTTGCGACCGAGCACAGTAGCCAGCGACATGCCAAGGGGCGCGGCCGGGATGGCGCAGGCCATGGCACCCATGAACTGGGTCTGACCGGAGGCGATCATGCCGACGGAGAAGAGGAAGGCTACCTTGTTAACCGGGCCACCCATATCAAAGCCGGCCATACCACCCAGCACGATACCCAGCAGCACCAGACTGCCACCGCTCATGGAGAGCAGCATGGCGTTGAGGCCAGTCATCATGTCGGCAATGGGAGCGCCGATGATGAAGATAAAGACCGCAGCGATAAACAGGGAGCCGACGATGGGGGCGATCAGGATCGGCACCAGCGGTTGCACCATCTTGTGGTACTGACGGGTCGCAATCCAGCGCACCAGATAACCGACCAGGAGGCCCGCAATGATGGCACCGATAAAGCCGGTACCGGCATCAGCGCCGTAGAAACTGCCGTTGTTGGCGATCCAGCCACCGATAAAGCCCGGTGCCAGCGCAGGACGATCACCGATGGCGTAGGCGATATAGCCCGCCAGAATGGGGATCATCAGGGTAAAGGCGGCCACGCCCACGTTGAGGATCTGGTTCCACATGCTCCCTTCCGGGATCTGCATGCCGCTCGGGGTCGGGTTGCCGCCGATGGCCAGTGCCAGCGCAATCAACAGACCGCCGGTCACCACGAACGGGATCATGTGCGACACACCGTTCATCAGGTAGCGATAGAGATCGGAACTGCCACCCGCGCTCTTCTCTTCACCTTTTTTATCTTCTTTGCCAGCCACATAGGCGGGGGCTTTCAGGGCCTGCTCGATCAGACCCTTGCCATCCTTGATGGGGGCCTTCACGCCGGTCTTGATGAGCGGCTTGCCGTTGAAGCGGGCCATGTCCACCTGCTTGTCACAGGCCACCACGATGGCGGTGGCGCGGGCGATCTCGTCGGTGGTCGGGCTGTTCTTGACGCCGATGGAGCCGTTAGTCTCCACCTTCACCTCATAACCCAGCTCCTTGGCGGCGCGCTCCAGCGACTCGGCCGCCAGATAGGTATGGGCGATACCGGCCGGGCAACCGGTGACACCGATGATCAGCCCCTTGTTGGCCGCAGGTACGGCAGCCGCTTCCTCTTTCTTGGCCAGCAGCAGCGCCAGCGCATCGGCCGGGGTGTTGGCCGCCAGCAGTTTGGCGATAAAGCCCTCTTCGATCAGCTTGCCGGAGAGCTCGGCCAGCACCTCGATATGGTGGTTGGCGCCGCCATCGGGAGAGGCGATCATAAAGAAAATATGGGACGGCTTGCCATCTTCGGCGCCGTACTCGATGCCGTTGCGGCTGATGCCGATGGCGACCGCCGGGTTGCATACCGCTGCACTCTTGGCGTGGGGCAGGGCCACGCCCTCTTCAAAGCCGGTGTTGCCCAGCTCTTCGCGGGCCCACAGATCCTTGACGAACTGCTGCTCGTCGCTGACCTTGCCTTGCGCGACCAGCAGGCGGGCCATCTCGGTGAAGACCTCTTCCTTACGTGTCGCTTTCAAATCGAGATTGATCAGATGTTCATTGATCAAGGTGGTTATCATGGCGCTCTCCCCGCTCCGTTGCCGGAGCCTGTTGGCATGCCGCCCTTGCAGGCCGGCATGCAGACAAAATTGACCCGACTATTATCGCGCTGGGGCAGAGGTCACCCTATCGCACAAATGTGCGAATAACTGGATTTTTGTGCGCTATCACCTTGAGTGTGACCCTGATCGCAAAGCTGAATAGCTGCTGAAACGGGGGCGGATTGAATCGCCCATGTTTTTATTAATGATTAAAATCAATTGGTTGTGTTTGTGTGTTGTTCAGCGCCTTGGCCGTGCGGTGAGTTTTTACTCAGCGGATGGGAGCACTCTTTCTATAAATTTGTGAGGTGAAAAACGGCGGCGGGATGTGAGCCAACGCACAGAAATGGTCCTGCTGGCGGGAATCGAGGGGCGGGAGCAGGGGAGGCGCGAGCAGAACAAGCTGGAGAAATGGGTTGCGCCATCGGTGTCAGACAGCCCACCACAACGGGCAAGAAAAACCACTGTCATAGACGCACCGTAGGGTGCAATGAACAAAGTGAATTGCACCGCCTGTTTGGGCAGGGAGGGTGGTGGCAAAGATAGAGGTGCAATGCGCTGCGCTTATTGCACCCTACTGGATTAAGATGACCGGATGAATACCTGAATACTCGAATCTATGGACTGTCTTGGAGCGTTTTTATAAGCGTGAGCTGGTTTTTATCAACAATGTAATAGTTTGTGTAATAAATAAAAGACTTTCCGTCTTGACTGTTTTCAACTTTAACCGTTGTGAGAAGGCTGCTATCAATTTTGGGTGATTCTATCCATTCTCCCACACGGATATCAGATTCATCATTTACATCATATGAGCTATAAGCATTAAATACCATATCAAGTACCTTGCCCGTGCGTTTGTTGACAAGAACTTGATCATAACAACCTGATGAACCACATCCCCAGCCTGTCAGTACATATTCACCTGCATATACTGGCTTTTGTGACAAGGCAGCGGTAAGTCGGGTTCGGAATGTTCTGGCTAATTCAGAGTCTAGTGAAAGTTTGGCTGGCTTACCTCTATATACAGGTGGTGCCGGGTAGTCTTCTGTCCGAGGTGGAACTTGAGATCCGGTTTCATTAGCAAATGAGATTTGGCTGGATAACCCGAGGAAAAACAATAAATAAATTGCGCGTGCTTTCATAATTTTTTTGTCTTGGTGTTCAACTGTTTATTTACACTAAGTTTTTAAAAGTCATTTAACTCTTAAACTTCTCAGCTCTTTATGTGGATTGTGTGGTAAGCAGTTAACGTATGCCTTAGCCGTATGATTATTGCCCATATCATCAACAATAGTGCAAGTCAGGTTACAAGGCCTACCAAGATCACGACGCCAGAAATGGTAGTGGTGTTGGTATTCTGCTTCAAATTCAGATGTTATTGTGACAGAAACTATCCAGTGGATAGGTATTTTCTTATTACATACTAATTTAGTAAGCAATTCTGAATATGATAGAGACATGAGCTTCAATTCATTTATATCTGGAGTTACGACTTTGGTAATCAAATCTATAGAAACGATTTTTGACTCTTCAGATTCAAGAGCTTTGTACATTTTCCCTAATCCCCAGTATCCATCTATATCATTGTTTCTACTCGCAAAAGAATTGATGATGCCTAATGCTACACATATTAACTCTGTTCTACGCCCCATATTTATCCTCTACAGGAACTAGCCACCTTAGTTGTGACCAGCGCTCAAACTCCAATGGCTAGTTACTAGTTGGTTAAGATAGAGATTTACCTCTGTGCGAGTCGTGAAACGGTGCTTGTCGTTTGGGAATCGATCAAACAGCTCGCGATGGAATTGGCGGGAGCTTTTACCGGCTCGCTGCCCATATTCAGATGCCCACACCAGCAGTTGTTGAAAGCTCTCTTCGGCTGCTACGGCATCCCGTTGCCTGGCACTTTGTGATCCGCGCGATAGCAGTGAATCACGGCATACCGACCAGTCGAGATCCAGAAAAAGCAGGGTATAGGCGGCATCAAGCAGTTGCTCGGCCAGGGCGCCAAATACCCCTTCGACCACCCATGAGCGCTCTTGAGCAAGTGTTTGGATGGCATGGTCAATCTCATGCTGGGACCGTTTTTGGTTAAAGCCGCCCGGCTGCCAGACAATGGTGTCCAGATTGACCTCGCGGATAGTTAACCCCTCAGCCAATCGAGCCGCCAACCAGCTCTTGCCCGATCCCGAGTTGCCAATAATCAGAATTCGTTTCATCTATGAGCTCTCTTTTTTGGAACAGATATCTGGAGGCTGGAAAGTAGAGATGATGACGTGAATGTCCGAATACGCTTCGCTATTCGAACCTACGGGCCATCAGGATTTATGGTCAAATTAGGTATCACCGCACATCTGCGTTATAGATAATTTTATTTTACTCATCAGCCATTAGATGGATTTCTATTTCGCCGATTAGATTTGATTTTTTGCGTCTGTACTCGTCGATAGCATAAATTTTATTTTCTTTATCTTTGGGTGGTACAGGTGTTTCTGGTAGCTCCTTAACCAAAGCAATGCATTCTTTTGCTACTAAATCCTTATCAGCTAAATCACAGATATTATCCATTAACTTTAGTATTTCATTTTGCGCATCATCAATTTTATCCACAATATCAGTGGCGAGCATAGCTCCTTTTGCTCCACGTTTAATGTTTTCCAATTTATTAAAAACTTTATGAATGGAGCCAATGATTCCAGTTCTAGCCTCCACTCTGATTACATCATGATGCTTTGCCTTAGTTTGATATAAAGATTCCGATATGATGGCATCCGATAGCCATTTTGCATCAGAGTACAGAAGTTGAAGGCCCTCTCTGAAGTCTTTATAAGAACTAATACCTTGAAGTAGAAGCATTAGTGTGCCAATTACAGTTACACGAGATTTTATTGAACCATCTTGAATGACTCTAACTGTTCATCGGTTTCCATACCTCTCGGCTCAACATGAATATAAGCCTGGCTAAGGATGTTCTTGTTTATATAATCTGCCACTATGTGATCTCAATTTTTGGTGATGGTTTAATTTCAAAAAATCTATATAGATATTTACATCGACTTCAATCGCCCTTGGAAATGGCGGTAAACATCATCGTTATTAAAGCCATCCACATTCTGGCTGGAGAAAATAAGCGGGGTGACTCCTTGTGCCAGTGCCAGTTTCTGCGCTTCGACAACCAGCGTATTGATCAGCACCATGCCGGAGATGGAGGAGAAGGCGCCGGTGACCCGATCATTGACTTCGCACAGGCCATCGCCCGGCGGCACGCAGTTGTCCAGTACCAGATCGGCCAGCTCCATCAGTTTCTGGCCAGAAGGGTGACGACTCGGGTTTTGCGCCGATTGCGCCACTGAGGTAATAGCGATCACCTTGTGGCCGCGCGCTCTGGCAAGCTGGGCCCACTCGATGGGCAGGGCGTTGCGACCCGAATTGGAGATGACCACCATCAGGTCACCCGGCGCAATCGGCTGCTCCTCCCACAGGATGGCGGCAAGCCCCGGCAGCTTCTCCAGCGCCGAGCTGCGCAGGGCACCATCGGCGGTGGTGACGGTGGAGTCGAGCACGGCGTTGATATTGCCAAGGCCACCGGCACGGATAAACCCCTCCAGCCCGACCATATGGGAGTGCCCGGTGCCCAGCATATGGATCATTTTGTTGTGGACGATGGCCTCGCTAAACCAGTGGGCCGCCTGCCGGATCCCGGCTTCGTTCTGGCTGACCATGGTAGCGATGCGCGTTTGCAGTTTTTCGACGTACTCAAACATAACGGCGGGATCCTTTTCTGTTGCCGGAGAGGGGCACCTCATCCTGTGAACGGGTTCTATTGAGTGACTCTTAAGATCCGCTGAGATTTATCAACCTGCTTGTTTAATTCTTTGAGCTTGTTAAGAGAGATTTGGTATTGACCATTTGAGGGCAGGGGTTTCCCGTCAAACTGCTGCCATACCAAGTTTCCCGGGCCATTAAAAATCTCTTCGAATGTACCGTTGGGAAGAATTTTGATGGCGATGGTGTGTTCTGGCTGGCTGCGGAAGGCGACTGATTTTGCCTGCGTGGCTTTGATTTCAACTTGCAGCCCGGATGGAGATAAAGCGTCATATCCCTTGTTTGATGCATTCATCAATTCTAACCCGTAAGCATCTGCAACCAGACATTCGCCAATACTGCCGACCATATGGCCATCGGGCGTAAAGAGTCGCCCCGGAAACATTTCTTCAAGCTCCTCTACTGTCGAGTAGAGCTGTTGTACCAATCTCTGGAATCGCTTGTGATCGATCATGTTTTTTACCGCTTTGATTGTTCAGTTTTGTCGGTCGGATTGTCGAAGCGTAATTGGACGGTCACGAGGAAATTATCGCTACATCCCATTTCTTGCTGGCACGCTACCGCCCCTGGACGACAGCCTCCACTCTGCTGCTGTTAACCGGCGATGTGGCGGGAGGGGATGGCGCTATGGTGGCCAGAGCGATCTCGGCAACGTCCCTCCCAATCCCGGTTGCCAAGTGAGCCATGGTAATCAAGGTGGGGGCAATGCAAAACCGGCAGCAGGTAAAAACCTGCCAAGGATCAACAAACTACTTGCTTGATAGCGGGAGTTTATTCGGTTGGTTGTGTGACGGATGACAGACTGGAGCCATCAATACTCCAGAAACTTCTTCCCGCACCGCTCGCAAATTAGATGTTTTACATGGGTGGTCTGGTAGGCCAGTGTTTCACCAAACGCCCAGTTGGTGATGCTGCTGGAAGTAAAGGCTTGCCAGAAGGCTTTGCGCGGATCCTTGGGCATGATGTCCTGGCTGTGATCGCGGGCGACCAGCACCACGATATGGCGGGTACGTTCCCTGCATTTGTCACAGCGATGGATTTCACTCGGCGGGTTCTGGTCGTGCGGGTGGCTCATAAATGGGCTCGTGAAGAGAGTGGACGCCCATCATATTCCTCTCCACTTGGCTCTCAATCTCTCCTTGCCGGCGCAGTGAGCAGCCTCACGTTTTGCGCTGCTGCAGGCTTGCCCAGCCAGCTCAGGCCGATGCCCGCTTTTGCGGTTTGCTGGTGAGCGGTGATGATATAGCGGGTGGGGTGAGCTCGGGCTTGTCCAGCCAGCTCAGGCTGACTCCCGTTTCTGCGGTTTACAGGTGAGCGGTGATGATATGGCGGGTGGGGCGAGCTCGGGTTGCTGCATCCTGGTCAGCAGTCGTCTCGCCGACTGTCGGCCGATTTCGCGGGCCGGTGAGCTGACAAAGGTGAGAGCGGGTGCAAGGTCAACTTGATGCAGATTTGAAAACATAACGGAGCCATCAGTGATGGCCCCGTTTTGTTTGCGCTGTTTTCCCTTATGAGCAGACGCCGATATCAGGCGCGAATGGTCGTCGGGATAGTGCAATTCTGGCGTGACATGGCTGGTTCGATTGCGGACTCGCTGAGCTCGGTAGCTGCTAGCGCTGTGTCTTGGGTCAGGGCCTCGGCCTGATGCAGCATGCGGCTGACCATATCGGTCAGGAGATCCACATCCAGCTTGTCCAGCCACTCGCGACACCAGAGCAGGGTGCTCTGCTCGCTACCACGACTGAGTTGCAGCACCGGCCAGTCGGCCATGGCAGCGAGGGAGGGGGTCTGGATATCCCCCAGCGGGATAAACAGGGTCACCAGTTGATCCCGCTCGCGAATATGAAGGCTGAAGGGGCCCGCCTGCAGATCCAGCCCCTCTTCGTGCAGGCACTCCTGCGGCAGGGATAGCTGGCGAACGAGGGTTGATAGCATGGCATGGAACATCATTAATCCTCCCGATGGGTGTTATCAAAGACCGACTCTGTGGGCGGCCACAGGTTGGCGATAGGGGGGCGGGCAGGGGTACCGACCAGTGGCGCCCCTATGGTGGCGGCCCAAGGGTCGACCACTTTGGCGTGTGGCCCCCAGCTTTCCGGCTTGGTGAGTTCACTCCCTTCGGCGCGGCCAATCACCACAAAGCAGTGGGTCTGGGCGTGACCCTGTGCGCCACGATGGGCCAGCACTTCGATCCGCTGGTCACTGTTGTGGCGCAGCAGTTCGGCCGCCGCCGAATAGGCCAGGGTCGAGCAGCAACCGGCCTTGGCGTCATCCACCGCCTTGGCGATGTTTTCCATGGTACGTAACGAGAGTGGCTGCTTGTTTCTGGTGATCTGGATGGCGGCCATATTGGCGCTGTTGTTGGCGCGCTGGTTAGCTGCCAGGCGCTGGGGATCCTGCCCGAAGGCGTTGAGTTTGCCGATGATCTTCTGATAGCTCGGGTTATTGGGCTGGACAAAGGTCTGGGCGTCGGTGCAGGCGTAGCTGCCCAGTTTTTCCAGTCCGGCCATGCTCTTTTGCAGCAGGGCCTGGGTGCCACCCGCCATCACTTTCGGTTCATGTCGCGGGGCGGCTCTGGTGATGGCCCCCTGTTCTGCCAGCGCCTGCTTCAGTTCAGTCAGACGAGCGCCGCGTGCAGCCACTTCTTTGGGGTGGTGCTGCTCCCAGTGCTGGATCGCATCCTGCACCCGTTGCGCTTTGCCGCTATCGGGGGCGCTTTGCAACTGGCGCAGGGCGCTGATGACCTGTTTGAGATCGCTGCTCTGGAAGTGGCCGATGCCGCGCTTGACGGATTGTTCGAACAGCTTGTTACCCTTGGCCAGCAGCGGGCTGGCCTCTGTTTGCTGGGGCGATGCTGGGCGGTTGAGGTGAATGTGTCCACCGATTGCTGGTAAGGCCATGATGTGATTCCCGACAGGGTTGACGATAAGGGGATGATACCGAGCCGTGACGGCGCGCTATATCGGGGAGCGGTCGGGGATTTGTCAGTTTTTCGCGTGTTGCGCAGTTTGTTTGGCCAGGCGGGCAGCGTACTGCCCTACCACTGTGGCCCTTCGCTCTGGCGCCACTGCTCCAGCCAGCGCAGAACCTCGGCGGTTGCCTCAATCTGGTCGGCGGGAATGTAGTTGTTGAGCTGGGCATCCCGATAGAGGGCACGGGCCAGTGGAATGCGTTGCAGCACAGGTATCCCCTCCTCTTCGGCAATCTTGCGTACCTGCAGCGCCTGGGCATCGGTGAACTTGAGGGTCACCATCGGCAGCGGGGTTTCTCCCCGCTCGTAGCGGATACCGATGGCGATATGGGTCGGGTTGGCGACGATGACCGAGGAGCGCTTGACGTCGGCGCGCATGTTGCTCGACTGCAACTCCTGATGGAACTGGCGGCGTTTGCTCTTGATCTCGGGGCTCCCCTCCATCTCCTTGTACTCCCGCTTCACCTCGTCCTTGCTCATCTTGAGCTGCTTGATGTGCTGGTAGTGTTCGAAGGCGTAGTCAGCGATGGCGATCACTACAAAGCCCATGGCGCAAACCACCATCAGCTGGCCCAGCATGCCCCCCAGCACCGGAGTGATACAGCTCATGCCACAGCCGGGCAACTGGAGCATCGCTTGCAGATTGCCCTTTATGGTGACCCACACCAAGAGGCTCAGGAGACTCACCTTGAGCAGTGATTTGACGAACTCCATCAGGCTCTTGATGGAGAAGATCTTCTTGGCCCCCTCCACCGGATTGATCTTTTTGATGTCGGGCTTGATGGACTCGCCGCTCAGC
The DNA here is from genome assembly GCF_040908355.1 of Aeromonas sp. R2-2. Taxonomy (NCBI): domain Bacteria; kingdom Pseudomonadati; phylum Pseudomonadota; class Gammaproteobacteria; order Aeromonadales; family Aeromonadaceae; genus Aeromonas; species Aeromonas sp. R2-2. The sequence goes on from NZ_JBFODQ010000009.1 coordinate 28,427, forward strand.
AAAAAACCGTACTGTGCGAAGTGGGAGGCGAGTACCACCAGCACCGCGACCGCGAGGAGTGGAATGCAGAGATAGGCCATCTCCTGCATCAGGTTCTCCACCACATGGTTGAGCGCCTGGGTAAAGGGGAGGTTGATGTGGGACTCCGGGATCATCATCAGCTTGCCCAGATGTTCGAGGTAGTAGTCGGACATCGCCATCAGCATGCCTACCAGACTGAGGATGATGGCGGTGGAGACCACCTCCTTGCTCTTGACCACTTGCCCCTTCTGGCGGGCATCCCGCAACTTTTTGGGGGTGGGTTGTTCGGTCTTCTCGCCGCTCATCGCGCCTCCAGAATGGGGATCAGCAGTTGCAGCGGATCCATCACCGCCAGCACCTGTTGATAGGCGTGGTCCATCATCAGCTTGATATAGATGACCAGCAGCAGGCTGGCGACGGCGCTTTTTATCGGCATCGCCAGCACGAAGACGTTAAGTGAAGGGGCGAAGCGGCTGATCAGCGCCAGCCCGAATTCGGCCAGAAACATGGCGATCAAGAGCGGCGCCGCCAGCAAAGCGCAGAGCAGCAACATATGGCTGAACTGGCCGTAGAAAAAGTTGACCCACTGCTCGTCGATGGTGGGGAAAAAGTGCGCCACTGGCCAGCTGATATAGCTCTGGAACAGGGCGGCCAGCAGGGCGAGAAAGGCGCCGCTGGCAAAGAAGAGGGTGATCAGGGTCTGGGTCAGCAGCAGGCCGGTGGGACTGGTCTGGCTGCCGAGACTCGGGTTGAACAGGGAGCCCATGGCGGCGCCGCGCTGGTTGTCGATCAGAAACCCGCTCGCCTCGATAGCCCAGAAGGGGATGGCGGCGACAAAGCCGATCAGCAGGCCGAGCAGCACCTCCTTGGCGATCAGCATGGCCAGCGCCATGCCGTCGATCTGATCCGGCAAGGTGTCGGCGACTGTGGGGTAGGCGTAGAGCGCCAGCGAGCAGACCACGCCGTTGCGGATCATCGCCCCCCCCAGCATCTGTTTGCTCAGCACCGGCAGCATCACGAAGCAGCTGATAAAACGCGGCAGCAGCAGGGTATAGGCCAGCATCTGGGCCTGCAGGCTCTCCAGCGTCATTGGATCTGCGGCACCTTGAACAGCACCATGTCGGCAAAGCTGTAGAGCTCGTTCCCCAGCCAGGCGGTGGTGGCAAACAGGGTGATCACCACGGCGATCAGCTTGGCGACAAAGCCCAGGGTCTGCTCCTGGATCTGGGTCAGTGCCTGCAGCAAAGAGACAAGGGTGCCCACCAGCGCCGCCACCAGCACAGGTGGCATCGAGAGGATCAGCACCAGCCAGAGCGCCTGGCTGGTGAAGTGAAGGATATCGGCGTGACTCATGCTAGCCTCCGTAACTGATGACCAGCCCGTGGGTCAGGCGGGCCCAGCCATCGAGCAGCACAAACAGCAGCAGCTTGAAGGGCAGCGAGATGGTCATGGGGGAGACCATCATCATCCCCATCGCCAGCAAGATGTTGGAGATGATGAGGTCGATGGCGATAAAGGGCAGGTAGATCAGAAAGCCGATTTCGAAGGCGCGGCTCAGCTCGCTCACGGTAAAGGCGGGCAGCAGGATCAGCAGGCTGTCGGGCTCCAGCCGGTCGGCATATTTGCTGGGCCAGAGTTGCTTGGTGCTGTCGATAAAGAAGGCGTGCTCTCGTGGTTTGATCTGCTTTTTCAAAAAGTCGCGGTAGGGGGCAATCCCCTCATCGAGGAACTTCTCCACCGATTCGGCTTTCGCCAGCGACACCTCGTTCTGGCGCAGGTAATCCTGGGTGGCAAAGCCGACCGGCGCCATCACATAAATGCTGAGAATGATCGCCAGCCCGTACATCGCCATGTTGGGGGGGATCTGCTGCACCCCGAGGGCGTTGCGCAGCAGCGAGAAGACCACCGCCAGCTTGACGAAGGAGGTGGCCATCACGGCGATAAAGGGGAGCAGAGCCAGCAGCGCCAGCCCGACGATCAGGTTTAGCTCGTCTGGCAATTGGATCATGACTGTGACTCGTTGTCGAGGCGTTCGACCCGTACTCCCAGGCGACCCTGGATCTCCACCAGTCGGCCCACTCCCAGCGAATGGCCGTTGCTGATGATGCGCACTTCGCCATCGAGGGGCGTGCCAAGATCGATCAGGGCGCCCGGTTGCAGGCTGGTGAGGGTATGCCAGTCCAGCGTCTGGCGGCCCACTTCGAAGCTAACCTGGATCGGCAGTTGATCCAGTTCGGTCGGGCCGAAGGGTTCAGCGGAGGCAGCATTATGCATGGCAGTCAATTCCAGATGTTGTTGATGGGGTTGGCAGTAGGCAAAGGGTCGACCCTCCACGCAGATCAGCAGTTGTTGGCCGAGTTGCGGATGGGGTGGCGGCAGCAGCACATCACCGATAGCGAGGGTGGCGAGCTCATCCATGGTCAGCCCCATCTCGCCCCATAGCAGGGAGAGGGTGAGGGGCAACGGCAGCCGCTGCTGCTGTGGTCGTGGTGGCAGCTTGCTCAGCAAGGGCTCGGGCTGCGGCAGCCAGAGAGCGAGACTGGCCCCCTCCCGTTGCAACAGCAGTTGCAGGGCGGGCTCATCGGTCTGAACATTACTCTCCGGTCGGGTCAGCGCCGAGCAGGTGAGGCCACCGAGGGGTTGTCCCAGCCGTTCGATCAACGCCAGTTGCAGCGGCTCGGGCAGACTGAACAGCGCCGCCTGTTGTAGATCCGGCGCCAGCCATTGCGCCAGCTCGGCGCCGTGGCACAACAGCGGCAAAGAGAGCCCCTGCCACTGCAGTTGCAGCCGGGTATCGAGTGTCGCAGGCAGCAAACCGATGACGAGGAGAAGCTCGCCGCCACTCCAGCCAAAGTGCTGGCGGTATTGGCTCAGGGTCTGCTGTAAAGTCAACTCCGCCAGCGAGGCGGAGCTGAGGGTAATAGGTGTCATGCGTCGGCATCCCACTCTTCGTAGATGGATCGTTTATGGCGCGAACCCTGTTCACTGCCGGGCTGGCCGAAGAGATCGAGGGCGACCCGCTCGCCGGGATAGAGCCGTTGCAGGCGGTCGACCAGATCGCTGCGCCCCTGATTGAGCAGCAGCTCACCTTGCGCCGTGGCGAGGATCTCGATCTGCAGCTCGCCATGGTGGTGAGCGATGCGAATGGAGAGATCGCCCAGCTGTGGCAACGTCAGGCGCAGCAGCGGCGGGCGCTCCGGGCGGCCCAGCTCCTGATAGATATCAACCGCCAGTCGCTCCAGCAGTTGACCCAGCTCCCGATTATTCTCGGCAGGTGCCAACCGGGCGAGCTGCAGATCCCCGGGGGTTTTCACCTGTGGGGGGATCGGTTGACCGCTGGCTTCGGGCATCTCGTCGTTCAGAGTGAGCGCATTGAAGTCAGTGTCGCTGTTGGAGACCTTTTGTTCGGCGAATTCGAAGACTTGGGCAAGAGAGGCTTCACCTTGTTGAAGGGTGGCTTGATCTGAGCTCAGCGGCAGCTCCATACCGGCTGCGATCCCGATTGTTTGTAGATCATGTTGTCGCGAGTCACTCTCTCTTTGCTCGGGGTTGGGCAAGGGCTCTTTCATCAAAGAGGGTATCGCTGACAGAGCGCTCTCTGGTGCCCAATCTCCAGCGCCCTCGAGGAGGGGGCGAGGGGCCGGTGTATTCAACATTGATGAAGGCACTGAACAGGCGTTTTCCGGGGCGGGTAGCGCCACATCTCTGGTTCCGCCCTCGTGCACGTTGACTTGTGCATCCCGCACTTGCTGCGATCTTTTGCTCTCGATTTCCTTCTGGTCACGTTCGGTCACCTCCGGGAAGGTGGATAAACCGGATGCCTTTCTTGTGATGAGCTGTTGTGTCTGTAAATGCTTTGGCTGGCTGTGAGAAGCAGCAATATCAGACTGCCGGACAGTATCGGCTGCCTGTTTTTTTTGCTGCTGCGTCTGTAATAGTTGCTGAGGCCGAGGCTCCTGGGTCTTGCTCTGGCCATTCGCCCTGTACTTGTCGGGTGCCTTTTGATCCGATTCAAGCCGCATCGCCTGCTCAAAACGCTGTTGTTGCGATCGATTGGCTTCAGCTATCTGGGTGTCGCCCCGGGCTGTCACTGTGTCCTGTATCGGGAGGATTCGGTTCATGAGTCGTTACATCCTGATCTGCTGGCGGAACTCTTCCTGTTCCTGCTCTTCGTTGTAGTCACGCAGGGCTTGCTGTGAGGCCTGCTCCTGACGGTGTAGTTCGGCAAATTTCTGTTGCTGCTGGCGGGCCCGGTGTACCGCCTGCTGGCGCTCCTGCAAGCGGATGCGCTCTTCGGCGACCCGCTCGGTCTGCTCGGCGGCAGTTTGTTCAAGCTGGGCCTCTTTCTCCCGCAGCAGCGACACTTGCTGTTGCCACGCCTTGAGCCCCTTGCGATCGAGTTGCTCCGCCTGACAGATGGCAAATAGCCGCTCCTCTTCGGCAAGGCGCCACTTGCGGTAGTCGAGACTCTCCTGCTCCGCTTCGTGTTGGCGAACGCGGGCGAGTTGCACCCGAGCCTGCTGGGCGGCGAGCTGCTGCTCGGCCCGATCCAGCCGCAGGTCTTTTATTCGTTGCAGGCGGCCAATCATCGGGTCAGCGCCTCCAGGGTCGAGAGGGCTTCCGGCAGTGAGCTGGGTTCATGGGTGCCTTGCCTGAGCCACTGGCGAATAGTCTCGATGCGGGCGATCGCCTCGTCGGCCACCTTGTCCTGCCCTTTCTGGTATTCGCCTATCTGCAGCAACAGCTCCACCTCTTCATATTTCGCCAGCCAGCTGCGTAGTCGACCGGCCTGAGCCTGATGCTCGGGCTCGATGATCTGGTTCATCACCCGGCTAGCGGAGCGCAGTATATCGATGGCCGGATAGTGGTTGGCCGCCGCCAGTTTGCGCGAGAGGATGATGTGGCCATCGAGGATGGAGCGGGTCTCGTCGGCTACCGGCTCTGTCATGTCATCCCCCTCTACCAGCACGGTATAGAGGGCGGTGATAGAGCCCTTGTCTGACTGACCGGCCCGCTCCATCAGGCGGGGCAGGGCGGCAAACACCGACGGCGGATAGCCCCGTCGGGTTGGTGGCTCGCCAGCGGCCAGACCAATCTCCCGCTGGGCACGGGCAAAACGGGTGACGGAGTCCATCAGCAGCAGTACCCGCTTGCCCTGATCCCGGAAATACTCGGCGATGGAGGTGGCGACAAAGCCCGCCTTGGCCCGCTCCATGGCGGGGCGATCCGAAGTAGCCACTACCAGTACCGCCTTCTTGAGCCCCTCTTCCCCCAGGTCTGCTTCGATAAATTCGCGCACCTCACGGCCCCGTTCACCGATCAGCGCCAGCACGGTGACATCTACCTCGGCGCTGCGAATAAGCGACGCCAGCAGGGTGCTCTTGCCACCACCTGCGGCGGCGAAGATCCCCATCCGTTGCCCCTCACCGCAGGTGAGCAGGCCATCGATGGCGCGAATGCCCAGCGAAATGGGTTGCTCAATCCGCTTGCGGCTCATGGGAGCGGGCGCATCCCGATAGACCGGATACCAGGCCTCGGGCTCTGGCAGATGGCCACCGCCAAAGGGGTTGCCGAGGCCATCGAGCACCTGGCCGAGCAGATGCTCGCCGACCCCGACCTGATGCATGGCTCCGGTCGGGCTTACCTCGGTGTTGGAGGAGATGCCAAACATTTCGCCAAGGGGGGTGAGCAGCGCCTGATGCTGGGCAAAGCCGATCACCTCAGCCTGCAGGGAGAGGGTGTTGTCGGGGTTGCGCAGATGGCATAGCTCACCGATCCGCACCCCGGGGACGACTGCCTTGAGCAGGGTGCCGGTCACCTGGGTAACCCGGCCACGGATCTGGATCAGGCGGCACTCGTCGATGGCGTGACGAAGCTGGTCGGGGATGTGGTCGAGGGAGAGGGTCATAACAATCTGTGCCATTGAAACTGGCGGCCACTATAGGGGATGGGGGGGCTACGGGGATTTCAGCGCGAGTCGGGACTTTTTAGAAAACCGTTGGGGGCGGGCTAAAAATTCACGGCCGATTTTGGCATAGGGAGGCGAGGGCGATTTTTATAATGCCATCCTCGTCAATCCATTCGTCACGGGAGTTTCCATGGCCATTATCCAGAGCAACCCCTATGCCCCTGCCGCCCAGCCCGAGCTGCGCGGAGCAGAGGTCGCATCTCGTCAGGCTCCCCTGCAGGGAGGACAGTTTCAGGGGGAGCGGGTCGTGCTGGCCAGTGCCGCTCAGTCGCTGGCCGATGCCGCCGAAGAGCTCACCTTTGTCTTTTCCGAGCGCGCTGAGCTTTCGCTCGCCAAGCGCAAGCTGAGTGACAGCCATGCCCGCATCAGCGAGATCGAGGCGCTGGTCGGGGACTACCTCGACAAAGTGCCGGAGCTCGAACGCCAGCAGAAGATCAAGGAGATGGTGAGCCACCTCGGCAGCGGTCGGCTGGCCAATCTCTCCCAGCTGCTGGCCTACCTCGAGAGCTATTCGGGGGAGGTGAGCGAGCAGTTCGAGGCGCTCTGCCAAGCGCGCAAGGCCCTCGCCGGACGACCGGAGATGCAGGGCACCCTGGCGCTGGTGGAGCAGGCGCTGGCCAAGCTGGCGGACGAGCAGGGCAGTGCCATCGTGCTGGGGGCGCGCATTACCGGCCCCGCGGCCGAAGCGGCCAAAGCTGGCGTGGGAGCCGAGCAGGATCTGCGGGATCTCTATCGCGATGCGGTGCAGGACTACCGTGCCCTTTCTGCCGCCTGGCGCGATATTCACAGTCGCTTTGGCAACGGAGCGCTGGAGAAGGTGACCGGCTTCATGATGAAGGCCCTGAGCGCCGATCTCGACAGCCAGCAGCGCTGGCTCGACCCGGTCAAGCTGGAACGGGTGATGAGCGACATGCACAAGCTGCGGCTGCTCAACACTCTCTCGGCGCAAGTGGACGAGCTGTGGCAACGGGTGAAGGAGGGCTCGGCCCATGGCATACGGGCCTTCTGATCTGATGGGCGATCTGATCGCCCTGGTGGAGAAACGCTGGGCCAGCGTGCGGGATGTGGAGCAAGTCGGTGTGGCTCTTGAGCTGTCAGATTGTCGCCAGCAGGTGCTGCTCTATCAAGAGCTCAAGCGGCTGATCCGCCTGCTGCCGGTGGAGCTGTTCAGTGAGGAGGAGCAGCGCCAGAACCTGTTGCAGTGCTGTCAGGGGGCGCTCGATAACGCCATCGAGCGGGAAGAGGATGAGTTGTCTGGAGAGTCGTCATGAACTGGATTGAACCCCTGCTGGTGCAGTTTTGCCAAGATCTGGGCATCACCATAGGGGATAACCCCCATTCGCTGATCCAGCTTGAACTGGAGCAGAGCGGCACTCTGCAACTGGAGCGCCATCAGGGGCAACTGACCCTCTGGTTGGCCCGCGCTGTGCCCTGGCATCAGAGTGGCGAGGCGATCCGCCGCGCCATGACCTTGACCGCCGCGGCGCAAGGTCCGGCACTGCCGGTGCGCAGCGGCTGGTTGGGGGAGGATCAGCTTATCCTCTTCGTCACTCTCGATGAGCGGGCCGTGACTCTGCCCCAGCTCCATCAGGCAGTGACCACCCTGACTCGGCTGCAGCGAGAGGTGCTGGCGTCATGAGCCGGATCACTGCCGCGCATATCGGTATCGAGCAGCTCAGCGCCATCTCTCTTGACGATCAGGAGCGAAGCCTGCCGGGGCGTTATGCCCTGTTGCCCGATGGCCAGTCCATCGAACCCCATATCAGCCGCCTCTACCCCGAGCGGCTGGCGGATCGGGCGCTGCTCGATTTCGCCACCCCGGATCGCGGCTTTCACGACTTGCTGCGACCGGTTGATTTCAATCAGGCGATGCAGGGGCTGCGCAGTGTGCTGGCTGAGGGGCAGAGCCCAGAATTGCGAGCGGCTGCCGCGCTGCTCGAACAGATGCACACCGATGAACAACTGATGCAGATGACCCTTCATCTGCTGCACAAGGTATGACCATGGTGCTTACGTCACAGCAGCAGGATGCGCTGCTGCTCACCGGCTGGTTGCAACTGCAATATGGCCACCCTGACAAGGCGTGTGTCCTGCTGGCCGCCCTGCTGCAGATCCACCCCGACCATCAGGGAGGGCGACGGACCCTGCTGGTGGCCCTGCTCAAACAGGGGGAGGGGGAGGCGGCGCTGGCCCATGTCGATCAGCTGATGCAGCAAGGGGAGGCCGACGGCCCGCTCTGGCTCTGTCGCAGCCGGGCCTGCCAGTTGGCAGGGCGGCTGGATGAAGCCCGTTTTGCCTATCAACAATACCTCGAACTGGAAGAGCAGAATGAATCAACGCTCCCTTGAGCTGCTGCGCCGGATAGGCGAGCGCAAGGACATCATGCTGGCGATCCTGCTGCTGGCCATCGTCTTTATGATGGTCTTGCCGCTGCCGCCGGTGGCCCTCGATATCCTGATTGCCATCAACATGACCATCTCAGTGGTACTGCTGATGATGGCGGTTTATATCAATTCGCCGCTGCAGTTCTCCGCCTTTCCGGCGGTGCTGCTGATCACCACCCTGTTCCGGCTTGCCTTGTCGGTGAGCACCACCCGGATGATCCTGCTGCAGGCCGATGCGGGGCAGATTGTCTACACCTTCGGCAACTTCGTGGTGGGGGGCAATCTGGTGGTGGGGATCGTCATCTTCCTCATCATCACCATCGTCCAGTTTCTGGTGATCACCAAGGGCTCGGAGCGGGTCGCCGAGGTGAGTGCCCGCTTCTCCCTTGATGCCATGCCGGGCAAGCAGATGAGTATCGATGGTGACATGCGCGCCGGGGTGATCGACGTGCACGAGGCGCGGGATCGTCGCGGCGTCATCGAGAAGGAGAGCCAGATGTTCGGCTCCATGGATGGCGCCATGAAGTTCGTGAAAGGGGACGCCATAGCGGGCCTCATCATCATCTTCGTCAACATCCTCGGCGGCGTCACCATCGGGGTGACCCAGAAGGGGTTATCCGCTGCCGATGCGCTGCAGCTCTACTCCATCCTGACGGTGGGTGATGGCATGGTCTCCCAGGTGCCGGCGCTGCTGATCGCCATCACCGCGGGGATTATCGTCACCCGGGTCTCCTCCGAAGAGTCTTCCGATCTGGGTACCGATATCGGCGCCCAGGTGGTGGCCCAGCCCAAGGCGCTGCTGATAGGTGGTCTGCTGCTGGTGCTGTTTGGGTTGATCCCGGGCTTCCCGATGATCACCTTCTTTGCGCTGGCGGCCATCGTCACGGCAGGCGGTTATTTTATCGGCTTGCGTCAGCGCAAGGCGCAGAGCAGCAACAGTCAGGATCTTCCTGCCGTCCTAGCACAGGGGGCGGGAGCCC
>NZ_JBFODQ010000090.1:0-29015 GCF_040908355.1 Aeromonas sp. R2-2
GACGAGCCCAACGGGGAAGGCGACAAGGTTTCGGTGACCATCGAGAGCAACGGTGATGTGACCGAAGCTGACCAGCCGGTGTTCACCATCAAGGTGAGCCAGGTACTGGATCGCGATCTGACCGTGACCCTGAGCGATGGCAAGAGTGTGACAATCGCGGCGGGCCAGACCAGCGTGACCTACAGCCCGGCGGCGCAGGGCGATGACGTGTTCAAGGATGGCGATACCCTGACCGTGGGCATCGACAGTGCCACGGTAGTGGGCAAAACCTTCGAGAACCTGGAGCTTGGTGGCGATGCCACCGTCACCATCAGCGATACCGAAAGTGAAGTGGTTGCCACCCTGAGTGCAGACAAGCCCACCGTGTCCGAAGGTGGCACGGTGACCTACACCGTGACCCTGACCAGCAAGGACGGCCTGCCGGTGAGCGGCCACAACGGTCTGAGCTTCACCCTGAGCAACGGCCAGACCATCACGATTGCAGCGGGCCAGACCAGCGGCAGCGTGACCGTGACCGCAGGGGATGATGTGTACGTCGGTGGCCAGAAAGACCTGAGCGCCACCCTGACCGGTGTGAGCGGTGGTGACAAGTTTGAGCAGCTGACGCTGGGCAAAGAGACGGTGACCACCAAGGTGACTGACGAGCCCAACGGGGAAGGCGACTCAGTGTATGCCCAGATTGAGGTTGATAAATCGAGCGTGGCGGAAGGTGGCCAGCTGAAGTTCACCATCAGCTTGGTTGATAAAAACGGCAATCTTGTTGCCTTGCCTGCAGGTAAAGAGGTGGTTCTCAACCTTAGCTGGGGCGGTGCTGCAGCTAATAACAGCGACACCAACGGTCGCCCGGCCAGTGTGACAATCGGTGCAAATGGCAAGGCTGAGTTCACCGTTACGACAGTCAATGACACGATTTATGAAGGCAATGAGAAGTTAACCGCTTCAATCAGCGGTGTGAAAACCAACACTGCGTTTGAAGCTATCGAGATTAACGCTGTTAAAGGCAGTACCGAGTCAATTATCACTGATGAGGCCGATCTGCCGAAGGTTAGCAGCGTGGTGGGCGACAGCGTGGCGGAAGGCAGTGCCAACACCTTCAGCGTGAACCTCTCCAACGCCAGCACCACAGCCACCACCGTCAACCTGACCTTGGCAGGCGACAGCGCCACCAAGGGGGTAGACTTCACCGGCACCACTGTGACCGTGGTGATTGGTAGCGTGAGCCAGAGCGTGGCTGTGGCTGCCAATGGCAGCTTCAGTGTCAGCGTGCCGGCGGGCCAGACTGGCTTCCAGGTCAAGGTCAACACGATCGATGACACTCAGCAGGAAAGCTCGGAGCGCTACAACCTGACGGCTACGGCTAATGGTTATGGCACGACCGGTACTGCAACCATTATTGACAACGATGCGCCGCCTACCGTGGTGATCAATAAACCTGCTGTGGTGTCTGAAGAGGGGCTGGCCAACGGGTTGCCTGATACCACAGGTAATACTGATACCACCAATGCGACCATCGCTAGCGGCACTATTACAGTGGGGGATATCGATAGCAGTAGCGTGACGGTCAGCCTCTCTGGCCCGTCTGGGCTCAAGTCTGGCGGACTAGATGTGAAGTGGAGTTGGGATGCGTCAGGCAAGGTGTTGACCGGGTATACCGGTACCTTGGGTGGTGCGGACTACAAGACTGTGCTGGATGTCAAGCTGACTGCACCAGCAGGTAGTACCAAAGGAGATTGGGGTTATGACGTTACTCTGAAAGGAGCCCTCGATCATCCGGTGACTGGTGCCGAGGACGCGCTGAGCTTCAACGTCGGAGTCTCTGTTTCTGATGGTCAGAGTACTACGAGTGCTTCGCTGCCTATCACTGTGGAGGATGATGCCCCCATTGCTGGCGATGCTGCAGCGGTTTCGCTGGTGAAAACCAGTATTCCTGATGTATTGACCGGCAAGTTCAGCATGACCGGCTATAACGGGGATCGTTCCAGTATTGATGGTGGCAAGTTCACCATTACGGCTAAAGGGTTCCTCTCTTCAACGTCTACGGCTCTGACTGATGCACTGGTTAATGGCTCGGGCGAAGGCATTGGTGTCAAAAGCTCGACAGCCCCTTACCACAATATTGAGAACGAGGTCGATTTCCGCAAACTGGCCGACGGCTCAGGGGTATCTGAAGAGCTTGTGATCAAGCTGGATGCCGGCACTGTGGCTTACGGTGCCAAGATCGAGTTCAGCAAGATGTTCGGTGGTGAGCTGGAGAGCGGCGTGGTCGAGTTCTACCGTGACGGAGTACTGATCTCAACACTTCCCTTTAGGTCGGATGCAGCGGGGGGAGAGTACAACCAGAACTTCCAAGTGCAGCAGGGTGGTTTTGACACCATGGTGATCAAAGCAACCGATAACGGCAATTCGTTCAACGTCAAGGACAACAGCGACTTTACCGTCAAGTCTATCGAGTTCCTTGGCTCCTCTACTCCGCAGGCAATTGCCTATGGCTCGGGGACAGTGGCACCGCAATGGGGAGCTGATGGTAAAGGGCGTCTGGAGCTGGTTACCGGCACCGTTGAAACGGGTCTGAAAACGGCTGCTGGTCTGGCAATTACCATTACCGCAGAAGGTGCCAACAGCATGGTTGGCAAGGCCAGTGATGGCAGCTTGATCTTCAAGATGCAATTCACGCCTGCAACGGGCAAGTGGGAGTTCTTCCAGTATGCAGAGATGCAGCGCCCGGTTGGTGATGGCGACATTGACTTCACCTTCAAGGCCTATGATCGGGACGGTGACGGCTCGCAAGGCAGCTTTGCTGTCAACCCGCTGGCGCGCCCTGATGTAACCAGCGTATCGAGTGCCACTGTTGTTGAAGGGGCCACCTTGCAGCATGTTGTGACCTTGAGTGGTGCGACTAATGTGGCGACTGAGTACAGCCTCTCAATCGCGGGCAGTGGTACTTATGCTGCATCTAACTCTGACTGGGGAACTCTGCAATTCAGTCACGGTGTTACCTATAACAGCAGCACAGGCAAAATCTCAGTACCAGCCGGTGTGACGAGCTTTACCGTGTCAGTGCCTACTGTGAATGACAAGCTGGTAGAACAGACTGAAACCTTGTCTCTGACTGTAGGTGGTGCGACCGGAGCCGGAACCATTACTGACAACGATCTCTCTGTGCGACTGGGCAATGGTCTGGTTGATGAGGATGGTTTGTCTGGCGGAAATGCACACTTGCCTGAGCCTGTTGGTATGCCTGCTAGCGGCCCGCTTTCTGTGACTCAGTCGCTGCAGGTGATTGATGGCAGTGGTGGCAATGTCTCTGGCGTACAACTCAAACTTGTTGGCATCACGGGTCTGAGCGGGGTGACGGGTATTGATGGTCAGCCGGTCAATGTTGTTCAGGATGGCGCCGGGCTCAAAGGGTACTTTGGCAACAACCCTGCCAATGTGGCGTTTACTGTGACGGTGGATAACAGTGCCAATCCACCGAGCTACACCTTTAATCTGCTCAAGCCGCTTAGCCACACAGTAGATGGCCAGAGCACAGTGTTGACCAGCCAGGATGAACTGCGTTTTACCGTCAACTATGAGGTAAGCAAATCTGGAGCTGAGACTGCCACTGGCTCGTTTGACTTGGCTGTGCGTGACGATGTACCGGTTGCAGTGGTCGATGATGCGAAAGTCGATGTTGTAGTTGATACCTTCCTGTTTTCTGGTGTCGAGGCTTCATGGATTAATGTTTCTGGCGGTAAAAATCTGGAGCATTTTGACGGCCCTGATAATGATACAGCGAAGGATCAAATTCGCTGGGGTGGAAAAAATGAAAATAAATCGGGTTATGGTTTTGCCGATAACGATGCGGCCTTGAACGGAGAGATCCCGCTCAACGAAGAGATCAAACTCGGTACTTTCACCCACTACAACTATCCGGTTTCCTCCGGTACGGCGATCAACACTGTAACCATGCAGGCAACCTTCTCGGTTACCGACTCCATGGGCAGAGTGACACCAGTGACTGTAACCATCAATTTCAATCACAACGAAACGCCGAACGATTGGGCTGATCCGCGAGATATCATCACTATCGGAACTGCGACCGCAAGCTTCAACTTTGAAGGCAAGGTCTACAGTCTCGAGGTGCTGGGCTTCCGTGATGCAGGTGGCAATGTGGTGAAGACTATCTACACCAACGAAAATGCCAGCAACAGCTTCGATCTGATCGTCAAGTTGGTTGAAGGTTCTGGTTATCAGCTGCCACAGACCACCGGTAATGTGCTGGCCAACGATCTTGCCGGTGCTGATGGTGGTCTGAGTGTCATTGGCTACGGAGTAGGTGGCAGTTCTACCACCTATACCAACGGTGCTGGCACCCAGGTAGTTGGTCTGTACGGGGTGCTGACCATTCTGGCCAACGGTGCTTATACCTATCAGGTCACCAAGAATGGCAGCCAAATCCCGGCTGATGCGCGCGAGGTGTTCAGCTACAGCGTGCGGGATGGCGATGGCGATACTACCAACAGCTCCCTGACCATCAGCGTCAACCCGGTTGACAGCAATGGTGTGCCTGTCCATCTGCCGCTGACGGTAGATGGTACCGACCTCAACGACTCTATCGTGGTGCGCAATGGCGAGAGAGCGACTAGTCCTGACCGCATGGATGTTTCCTTCGGTGGTAATCTGCTGGGCGAAGTCATTACCAGTAACGGCGGTACCGACCACATACATGCCGGTACCAGCTACAACAAGGGAAGTGCCGACCAGATCGTCAGCAGCGGTGCAGGCAATGACCATATCGAAACCGGCAGCGGTAATGATGTGATTTATGCAGGCAAAACCGGGGCTGATGGATTCGGTACCGACGATTCGTTGCAACTGACGGTAAATCAGCTTAAGGCTCATCACATCATGACAGGCAGCTTGTCTGGCACAGATGCCATGCTCGATGGAGACGGTCTGTTGCTGAGTGTTGATGTCAGCAGTAGCAAAGCTGATGTGGTCAATGGTGGCAGCGGCAATGACAAGATCTACGGGCAGTCAGGTTCCGATATCCTGTTTGGCGGTACCGGTGACGACTACATCGATGGCGGTAGTCATAACGATGCGCTGCGCGGCGGTCTGGGTAACGATATCCTGATCGGCGGGCTCGGCAACGATGTAATGCGTGGTGACGGCGGTTCAGATACTTTCGTCTGGAATCAGGGGGATACAGTATCCGGCTCCCTGACCAAGGATTACATCATGGACTTCAACAAGGGGCCAGGCACCATCAACCGTTTGGAAGGAGACAAGCTGGATCTGAGCGATTTGCTGGATCACGATGGTTCTCACAGTACGACTGATCTGAAGAGTCTGCTCTCGGTGTTCCAGGACAATGAAGGGGTGCACCTGCAGGTCAAGGAGAGCAGTACTGCGCCGGTGACTCAGGAGATTGTGTTGATGAACCATACCTTCGACAGTCTGACGGGCGGTTCTGGCACCACAGCCAACCAGGTGATCGATTACATGTTGACCCACAACATGCTCGATATCGACAAGTAAGCCCAACTCGGGGCAATAAAAAAGCGGCAGAGCAATCTGCCGCTTTTTTTATCTTTGCAGGGAAGCGAAATCAGTTGCCGAGGGTGGCGAACAGGCTCTGCTCCAGGGTGCCGCGGGAGACGCAGACCGGCTTGATGGACGGGGCCGGTACGCGCTCGCCTGAGGATTCAACGAAGAACAGCTCTGTGTTGCCCTTGACGTTGACTGTGGCCACGCTGCTGTTGCCGCTCTGGGTGATGATCAGGTTGATTTGCAGGTTCGGGTTGCCCAGTGCAACTTTGGATCCCATGGTACCGCAGTCCAGCCACTCCAGCCCGTCGGCTGACTGGTTGACGTTGGCAGTCATCAGGCCGGAGCCACGCTGGCTGTTTTCGATGGTGAGGCCGTGATCGGTGAACCACTTCTCGGCGCGAGCCCACACCAGATCCACCGGGATCGCCATCTCCTGTGTATTGTTGGTTGCCTTGGCAATTGGCGGGTTGTAGCGATACTCCTCACCGCCGTTATTGTCACCAGCACAACCAACCAGCAGCAGCGCCAATGCGCTCCCCATAATCTTTTTCATCTTGTTTCTCTCGTCCATATCACCAGGCCATTGGCCAACCGGCGCCTATTATCGCCGGAGCGACAATCTCTGTCAGCAACCATCCAGCGTTCGATGTTATGGGGAGGTGATCGGGGTGCTTTACAAAATTGGTTTGCTATCATAGATTTGCTCGAAATTCCTCCATAAGCACCCCTGTGACCAACATGCTCACCCCGGATCTGCTGCAGCAGATCATCGACCAATTGCCAATGAGTATCTTCTGTCGAGATAGTCATGGGCGTTACCTGTTCGCCAATCGTGAGTTCGCCCGTGAAGCCAAGCTGGAGTCGCCTGCCGAGGTTGTCGGCAAGACAGATGCAGATATGCCATGGGGCGATCTCTTTCGCAGTGAGGATGAGCAGCTGCTTGCTGGAGGCGTGCCGATGCTGTATCAGCAGCTCCATTGCAACCGGGGCGGGAATACCTGCTGGATGGAGGTGCACAAGGTGCCTCTTTACACCCCGCAGGGGGAAGCTCGCGCAGTGTTCGGGGTGGTTAACGAGATTGCCCAGCGCAAAAGTCTTGAACAGACGGTCAAAAAGCAGCAGTTGTTGCAGCGTTTTCTGCTCGATGCCATTCCTGACCTGATCCGTTTCGATGATCACAACGGGGTGTTGCTGGAGTGCAATCAGGCGTTTCTCGACTTTATCGGCCAGGGGGCCGATGAGGTGCTGGGTCAGCAGCTGCCGTTCCGGTTGGCGGCGCCGCAGGGGATGGGTCATGGCGAGTGTTGTCTGCTGGATGCCAGCGGGCAGGGGCGACACATGGAGATCACCCGGGTCGATGTCCCCGATGGTGACGGCCACTCCCTCGGGATCCTGACGCTGGGGCGTGACATCACCGGCCTGCGTACCACTCAGGCGCAGTTGCAGCAGGAGCAGCACTACGACAGTCTGACCGGACTGCTCAAACTCTCCCGGTTCTTGCAGACCAGCCGCCATCTTGGGGGGCGCAGTGCCACATTGGTGCTGGTCGATCTGCACCATTTTCGTGAAATCAACGATCGCTTCGGGATCCGGATTGCCGACCGCTTGCTGAGCCAGGTGGCCAAGCGGTTGCAGCAGCTGGTACCGCCGCGTTCCCTGCTCTGTCGGGTCGCTGCCGATGACTTCAGCCTGTTGCTGCCGGATTTCAATGAGCCATTGCAGGGGTGGAGCCAGCATCTGCAGCAGCAGTTGATGGAGCACTATCAGGTGGAAGATCACCGCATCCAGATCCCGGTGTTTCTCGGACTGGCCCAGGGGAGGGCAAGCGATGCCGAGCGGTTGCTCAGTCATGCCGAGGCTGCGCTGGCGCAGGGCAAACGGCAGCAACAGTACTGCACCCTGTTTGATCCCGAGCTGCATGCCCGGCTCAAGCGGCGTCAGCTGATCGCCGCCCAGTTGCCGCTCGCCATCAAGTCCGCCCAGCTGGTTGCCGTCTATCAGCCGATCATCTGTACCCGCACCCACCGGCTGCACGGCGCCGAGCTGCTCTGTCGCTGGCCCCATCCCGAGCTTGGGATGATCTCCCCCGATGAATTCATTCCGTTGGCGGAAGAGATGGGGATCATCGGTCAACTGGGTCAGTTGATGCTGGAGCAGGGCTGTGCCCAGCTGGCGCAGTGGCAAACTGCGCAGCCGGATATGGTGCTCTCCATCAACCTCTCGCCGCTGCAGTTCCGTGATCCGGCGCTCTGTGAGCGGGTCTCAGCCTGCATCGCTCGCCATGGTCTCAAGGCCAGTCAACTGGAGCTGGAGATCACTGAAGGGGTACTGATGGAGAATGCCGACGAGATTGAGACCAACCTCGACAACCTGATCGCCGCCGGTTTTCAGCTGGCCATCGACGACTTTGGTACCGGTTACTGTTCACTAGCCTATCTGCCGCGTTTGCAGGTGGCGACCCTCAAGCTGGATCGCAGCTTCACTCAGGGGCTCGCCAGCAATAGCGCGACCACCGCTATCGTGCGCTCGGTCATCGGGCTGGGTCATGAGCTCGGGATCCGGATCACCGCCGAAGGGGTGGAAACACCCGAGCAGCAGCTGTGGCTGACCGAGGCGGGGTGTGATCGGCTCCAGGGCTATCTGTTCAGTCGCCCACTGCCGCCGGCGGAGTTTGCTGCCAGCTATCTGGCGTGAGAGATCGTCAGAAACAACAAGGCCACCGCAAGGTGGCCTTGTTGTTTTACGATGGAGGCAGGATCAATCCTGGAAGTAGGTGCCCCAGCCATCGTAATCCACCCCGTATTTTTCCAGGATGGGCAGCATCTTGGCGATATCGGCGACGATCGCTTCGACATTCAGCTTGCACTCGATGGTGGCATCGAAGCAGAAGATGGTGGCGCCGTCATCCAGCTCCATCTCTTCGGCATCGGTCACTTCAAAACCGGCCTTGAACAGGTCAACCGCTGCTTTTTCCAGACGGTCGAAATCCTGGCAGGCGAAGTGGTGCTCGATGTCGTAATCCGCATCGGGATTGCTGCCATCGGCCAGCAGTTCGTTGACGATCTCGGTGGTCTCATCACGCCACTCTTGCATATTCAGACTCATGTTGCCTCCAGGCGGTATCATTGCGGCAAAGCATACTCGCAGAGTGGATTCGGCTCAATGCGGCGGACCCACTGAACCTCGAATTTCCATCATATTGGCGCAGCCTGCAGGGCGTGCAGAGGCCAGCAAGTACGGCAAACAGGACTGAAATGGATAATAAATGGCCGCTTCGTTCGGTTGTTGAGCGAACGCGCTTTTTATCGTGCCATCATGGTTGACACTCTGCGCTGGAAAGGGTTTAATGCGCGCCGTTGCCCAGATAGCTCAGTCGGTAGAGCAGGGGATTGAAAATCCCCGTGTCGGCGGTTCGATTCCGTCTCTGGGCACCACAATTCCTCCTTAGTTCAGTCGGTAGAACGGCGGACTGTTAATCCGTATGTCACTGGTTCAAGTCCAGTAGGAGGAGCCAAATTCGAAAAGCCCGCTCAATCGAGCGGGCTTTTTCATTTCTAGTTGCTGTTGCATGCTGCCAAAAAGAGCGTCGCGCCACAGGTGGCACTGAACAGCAGCATTCCGGTCTGCAACATGCTGCCAGGGCATGACTTCTTCTCTCTTTTTCTGGCCCTGATCCACTTCGGTTTCATCACATTCCCTTATCCATTTTGTCGGCCTGAATGGCTGCACTCCTGTGCAGGCGAGCCATCTTTGTTGAATGGCGCCATGGCGTCAATCTTCCCCGCAAAACAATTAATTCAGCAGCGTTGAAGAGCGGCTTGTCTGGTGATGTTTCGACCTTTAAGCCATTGTTAACATTTTGGAAAACCGGAGTGACCCTGTGGCTGGGCGGGGCTATGATGGGGTCAATGATGTTCCCATCCTGACGGAGAGATCCCAGATGAACAGCCCCTTGAGCTATGTACTGGACGGCATTCATTGCGAGCCGCACTTTTTTACCGTTCCCCTCGATCATGATGAGCCGGATGGTGACAGCATTACCCTCTTTGCCCATACCCTCTGCCGTAAAGACAAGCTCGATGAGAAGTTGCCCTGGCTGCTGTTTCTGCAAGGTGGGCCGGGATTCGGGGCACCGCGCCCGACGGCCAACAGTGGTTGGCTCAAGCGGGCGTTGCAGGAGTTCAGAGTGCTGCTGCTGGATCAGCGTGGCACCGGGATGTCGAGCTCAATTCACGGGCAGATTCTGGTCAAAATGACACCGACCGAGCAGGCGGAGTATCTCAGCCATTTTCGCGCCGACAGCATAGTGCAAGATGCCGAGTTCATCCGGCAGGAGCTCAGCCCCAAGCATCGCTGGAGCCTGCTGGGTCAGAGCTTTGGCGGCTTTTGCTGCCTGACCTATCTCTCGCTCTTCCCCGATAGCCTGCGGGAGGTCTATATCACCGGCGGCATCGCGCCGATTGGCCGCAGCGCCGAGGAGGTTTACCGCGCCACCTATCAGCGGGTGGCTGACAAGAACCGAGCCTTCTTCGCCCGCTTCCCCCACGCTCAGGGGATTGCCAACCGGTTGGCCAACCATCTGCACCAGCACGATGTGCGGCTGCCCAACGGTCAGCGCCTGACGGTGGAGCAGTTCCAGCAGCAGGGGCTGGATCTCGGTGCTACGGGTGCTTTCGAGGAGCTTTATTACCTGCTGGAAGAGGCCTTTATCGGTGACAAGCTGAGCCCGGCCTTTCTCTATCAGGTGCAGAGCATGCAGCCATTCAATACCAACCCGCTGTTTGCCATTCTGCACGAGGCTATCTACGCCGAAGGGGAGGCGACTCGCTGGGCGGCAGATCGGGTCAGAGTGGAATTCCCGGCGGTGAACTGGGCACCCGGCAAGGATTTCGCCTTCACCGGCGAGATGGTTTACCCTTGGATGTTCGAGCAGTTCCGCGAGTTGCTGCCCCTGAAAGAGGCGGCTCATCTGCTGGCCAACAAGGCGGACTGGGGGGCGCTCTATGACCCGGCACAACTGGCCCGCAACCAAGTGCCGGTAGCATGCGCCGTTTATGCCGAGGATATGTATGTGGAGTTTGACTACAGCCGCGAAACTCTGCGTGGCCTGGGGAGCAGTCGCGCCTGGATCACCAATGAATATGAGCACAACGGTTTGCGTGCCGATGGTGAAGCGATTCTTGAGCGCCTGATCGCGTTGAATCGCGACCGTTAATTGCCGTTATCGTCAACCATCGCGAGAGCCCGGACTCCCGCGATGGTTGTGATGGATAGTTGTTATGAAGGCGTGACTCCCTGAACCTTGTCCCGCACCTGCCAGAGGATGAGTGGATAGCCGGCTGATTAATTTCCCCCTCTTTCACTGTCTCTGCCGATCCCTCACCATATACTTGCCAAACGACTCTGTATTGAGCCGCGGTCAAACCGATTGACCAGCTCGTGCTCGTTACCATTAGAAAGTCGCTCCGATGCTCTGTATTCCGCGTATCTGATATGCCATCTCTGCATGCCCCGCTATCCGGGGGAGGGGATGGTCGTGCTTTTCAATCAAGATAAGGATGTATGATGAGAAAGTCTCTGTTGGCCTGCTCCCTGTTGCTGTGCCCTGTCGTGTTTGCTGCCACCCCCCACTGGGAATATAGCGGCGAGGCGGGGCCTGCCCACTGGGCCAAGCTGACCCCGGAATTTGGTCTGTGTGCGGGCAGCAATCAGTCTCCGGTCGATCTGAGCGGGCTGGTCGAGGCCAAACTGGCCCCGCTGGTACTCCACTATCATGCGGGTGGCAACACAGTGGTCAACAACGGTCATACCGTGCAGGTCGGTTATGCCCCAGGCAGCACCTTGCAACTCGATGGCACCAGGTTTGAGCTCAAGCAGTTCCACTTCCACGCCCCGAGTGAAAACCTCATTGAGGGCAAATCCTATCCGCTGGAAGGGCATCTGGTGCATGTCAGTGACAAGGGAGAGATCGCCGTGGTGGCGGTGATGTTCGAGGCTGGCAAGGCCAATCCTGCGCTGGCGGCTGCCTGGGGTGAACTACCGGCCAAAGTGGGGGAGATCCAGGCCCTCAAGGCGCCACTCTCTGCTGAGCAACTGCTGCCCGAGAATCGTGACTACTATCGCTTCAGCGGTTCCCTTACTACGCCTCCCTGCTCGGAAGGAGTGCGCTGGCTGGTGATGAAGCAGCCGGTTGAGGTCAGTCAGGCCCAGATCGACGCCTTCAAGGCGGTGATGCACCACCCCAACAACCGGCCGGTGCAGCCACTCAATGGGCGCGTGGTACTGCAATAACGCAGCGTTGCAATAGCACAGTAGATAGCAAAAACAACAAGAGGGCCGCGAGGCCCTCTTTTACATGGCGAGGTATCGGCGTGCGATCAGAGGCTGGCGGCGATGCGGGCGCCAAGTGCCGCGTTGTTCAGTACCAGCTGGATGTTGGCCGCCAGCGAGTTGCCGCCAGTCAGCTCGCAGACGCGGGCCAGCAGGAAGGGGGTAGACGCTTTGCCCTTGATCCCCTGCTCATCGGCTTCACGCAGCGCTTGGGCAATGGCTGCGTCGATATCGGCTTTTGGCATGGCGTGTGCGCTCGGGATGGGGTTGGCAACCACGGCGCCGCCCGCCAGTCCCAGCTCCCACTTGAGGCGCAGCGCCTCTGCGATGGCTGCCGGGGTATCGAGGCGATAATCGACCTTGAAGCCGCTCTCGCGGGTGTAGAAGGCGGGCAGCTCTTCGGTTTGATAGCCGATCACCGGCACGCCCTGGGTCTCCAGATACTCCAGCGTCAGCCCGATATCGAGGATCGACTTGGCTCCGGCGCAGACTACGGCCACTGGCGTTTGTGCCAGCTCCTGCAGATCGGCCGAGATATCGAAGGTCTCTTGCGCACCGCGATGTACCCCGCCGATACCGCCGGTGGCAAAGACCCGGATCCCCGCCATGGCGGCGATGATCATGGTGGAGGCGACCGTGGTGGCCCCCATCCCCTTGCGCGCCAGCACGAACGGAATGTCGCGGCGGCTGCACTTGGTCACGTCGTGGCCAGCCCGGCCCAGCGCTTCCAGCGCCCCCGAATCGAGACCCACTTTGAGGCGGCCGTCGAGGATGGCGATGGTCGCCGGAATGGCGCCGTTATCGCGCACCACCTGCTCCACCTGACGGGCCGTCTCCACGTTTTGCGGATAGGGCATGCCGTGGGAGATGATGGTGGATTCGAGGGCAACGACCGGTTTGCCAGCGGCCAGTGCGGCAGCCACTTCCGGTTGGATATCGAGGTAAGCGTTCAGCATGAGTACTCCTCCAGTATGCGGTCAACGGCGGTCTTGCTCAGACCGGAAAAAACGGTATCGGAACAATTGACGGTGAGGGCGGCGCAGCCCAGGGCAAAGCGGGTGGTCTGGGCAATGTCGAGCTCTTGCAGCCAGGCGTGGGCGAGGCCAGCCATAAAGGCATCCCCGCCGCCGGTGACGTTGAGTACCGGACTGCCCAGCACCGGCAGGTGGCCCTGCTGCTCGCCATCGCTGTAGAAGATCCCCTGTTCACCCAGACTGAGGAACAGTCGCTTGACCCCGGCGCGGTGGAACCAGGCGGCCACCATGGGCCAGGTTTCGGGCCCGGCGATGGTCATGCCGCACAGCTGTTCGGCCTCACTGCGATTGGGTTTGAGGGTGTGGATTTTGCCGAGCCAGGGGCGGATCTTCTCCACTTTGGCCACCGAAACGGTATCGACAAAGATGGCGTGCTCACCTTGCCGTTCAAACAACCAGTCGAGGGTATGGATGGCCAGATTGGTGTCGAGCACCCAAAGCCGGGCACCGCCGAGAAAGCCTGCGAGGGGTGTCAGGCGGGCAGGCGTGAGCTGCTCGATAATGGCCATGTCATTGATGGCACAGCTCATTTCGCCGCTGCCATCATGCAGGCTGAGATAACAGGAGGTGGTGTGGCCATCGAGCACTAGGGTCTGGCGCACATCGACGCCGGCCCGCTGGCTTACCTCCAGCAGATGATGACCATACTGGTCGTTGCCGACCGCTGTAAGCAGCCGGGTGTCGCTGCCGAGCCGCGCCAGATTCTCGGCGATATTGCGGCCAACACCACCTGCCGAGGTGCGCACCTTGCCCGGGTTGGAGTCGCCGAGCAGCAGGTTGTCATGGCTGGTGCCACAAATATCCATATTGGCACCGCCGATCACCACTACGTAGGGGCCTTCTCGCAGTACATAACCTCTGCCTTGCACATATCCCTGCCGGATCAGGCTGGAGATGTGGCTGGCCAGCGCGGAGCGGCTGATGCCGAGGCGATCGGCCAGATCCTGCTGGGCAATCATGGGATCCTGACGCAGCAGGGCTAGGATCTCTTGTTCACGCTCAGTCATAGACAAACATCCATTTACAAACGTTTGTCCATTATTGCTGGGAAACGTTTGCTGGCTATCGGCTTGTACAAAATTTGTCGGCTTGCGCACAAAAAATCGACATTCAAAGCTGGGTTGGCAAGCGGTTTAGCTGGAGAGGGGACTTTTAACGGGTCGGTGGCCCTGCAACGGCTTATAATGGCCGTCGCAAGATGAGGAGAGATGATGGAAAAGAGTGCATTCTGCTGCGTGGGGTTGGTCAATCCCAAGTCCCCGGAAAATGTCGGCTCAGTGATGCGGGCTGCGGGCTGCTACGGGGTGGACGAGGTCTACTACACCGGCAACCGCTTCGAGCTGGCGCGCCGCTTTGCCACTGATACCAAGCAGATGGTGGAGAAGATCCCGCTGCTCGGGGTGGATGATCTGATGGCGTTTATCCCGCAGGGATGCGTGCCCGTGGTGGTCGATCTGATCGACGGAGCCACGCCGCTCCCCGACTATGTCCATCCGGAACGCGCTTTTTATATCTTCGGGCCGGAGGATGGCACCCTCGATCCCGCCCTCTATGGCGCGGTGAAAGATGTGGTCTATGTGCCGACTCAGGGCTGCATGAATCTGGCCGCCTCGGTCAATGTGATCCTCTATGACCGCTTGGCGAAGGGATACCGGCAGCCCTGAGTTGTGGCGTGGCAACGGTGACTCAAACCGCAATGGACAAGGTGTTGCTTATGGGCTGGTTGCTGGCAGTGGCTGCTGTTGATGGGGCTGCGGCATCCTTCTCTTTCCCCTATGGTGGGATCAGTTTTCGCCGGCCTTGACCGCCTGCTCCTCGAGAAAGTCGCGGTAGTAGTCATAGAGGTGATAACGGCGATATATCTCGGCCAGCGTGCCGCGACGGATCAGATTCACCATCTCTTGATCCCACAACTGCAGTAGCCGGTCGCCCTGCTCGGTATCGGCAAAAATGGGGTAAGTCGGGATCCAGCGCAAAATGGTGCGGTACATATTAGCCGGGGTCTCATCGGTAGAATGGAGCACGCCAGCGGTCAGGTAATAGCGATAGCGCCCCTTGCCAATCAGCTGCAGGGCCATCTCATGGTTGTCGATCTCATGCCATCGCATGGTGACCGGAAGATATTTATCCAGCACCCATCCTCTCCGCCAGAGCACGGTCTCTCCCTCCAGGCTGCGCTCTCCCCGCCATTGTGGCTGCCACTGCTTGAGCATGAAGACGGTCACATCATCGGCGGAGGCTGGCTGACGGGGCTGTTTGACCCCTTTGATCTCGTCCAGATAGACACTCATCGCCATATCCCCCTCTTGCCTGGCTACCATGGCGACGGCGCGTTTGTAGGGCACGATATGGGGCACGATCTGATAGCCGTGGGGTTGGTAGATGGTTCGCACCAGATCGAGATAGATACCGCGGCCATCCGGTTGGCAGAAACCGGGCCAGCCATCGCAATAGACGTGAATATCGGCTGTGCTAGCGTGGGCGATCGCACACAGACAGTAAAGCAGCAAACAACCGATGCGCAGCATGGTCAGCATTATCCTCGCAGGGGTGAGGAGAGCATTTATCACCTGATTTATACCATGCATTGATCGCGGCGGGCGGAGAAAACATCTCGCATCTCCATTTTGCGACAGGGTCGAGGGTTATTTGCGGTCGGATCGTTATGATCGAGTAAAGATTCAATAGCACCCCAATCAGTAGAGGAGACTGCATTATGCCATCGATCAAGACTCTGCTCTGTCCAGTCGATTTTTCCCAAATGTCTCGCGCGGTACTCGACTATGCCGTTTTCATGGCACAGAGCCATCAGGCCCAGCTCAAGCTGATCCACGTGGTTGATCAACTACACGGTTTTGACAGTTACAAGATCCTTCATATGACGGCCATCGAGATCACTCACGAGATGGAGCGTCAGGCCAGAACCCAGCTCAAAGAGCTGGTTGCCACCCTGCCGATCCCGGCCACCTTTGATATTCGCTTTGGCCGCGCCGCCGATGAAATTGTCATTCAGGCCAAGGAGGATGAGGTTGAGCTGATCGTGATGGGCAGCCACGGCCGCTCCGGTATCAGCCATCTGCTGGTAGGCAGTGTCGCCGAGTCTGTGGTGCGTCATGCACCCTGTCCGGTACTGGTGGTGCGCCAATAACGCACCATGTTTAGTGTGAAAAGCGTAACAAACAAGGCCAGCGATTGCTGGCCTTGCGTTTTTTGGTGTTGTGCCTGCTAGCCGTGGGCGTAGATGACACTCCCCCCCTTGATGGTATCTATGATGGCTCTGGCCTGCTCCTTGGGCAGGGCGGGGCAACCCCAGCTGCGGCCCAGTTTGTCATATTTGCGCAGATGGGTCGGGCTGGCATAGGCGGCGCCGTGTACCACGATGGCACGCTTGCGGGCATTGCAGTTTTTACCCGGTGACAAGCCATCGAGTCGCAGCGAATAGCCATGCTTGCCCTGATAGGTTTCCGCCGTGCGATAGACGCCAAGAGAACTTTGGCGGGAGTTGAGCTGGTTGGAAAAGCGTTCAGCATCCAGTTCACCTGAGTTCCGGCCATGACTGACCCAGGTGTGATAAAGCAGCTTTTGGCGCTTCATATCGATGACAAACAGTCTGCGCTGGGTGGATGGCTTGCTGTAATCGATGATGGTGAGAATGGGTTTGCGTTTGTGGCGCACGGTTTGATAACTGTTGAGTGCCTGACGAAAGGTCTGTTGATCCAGCTTACCGGCCAGACCCAGCTGACGATAAAGGCTCTGATCCCAGCTGGCATCTGCCGTGCTGCTCCAGATGAGCGATATCAACAGCAGTGGCAACAATAGCCACCCGCGTTGCCAGTCTATGTTCCCGCGCGCTTGTCTCATCCGTGAATATCTCCTTGTCACTCCCTGTCAACGGCGCGGATATTGCCATCAATCCGCTCGATAGTTATATGCAAGGTGCTGAAAAGGCGCAATAAAAAAACCGGCCGCAGAGCGGCCGGAAGTAATTCAAACAGTAGACATTGGTATCACAGGGTATAACTGACTTCCAATTACTTAGAAGTTGTACTGCAGGGCAACCGCGACTACGTCGTCGGTGTTCTTGCCCAGAGAGTTGGTGGACTTGCCATCTACGGAGTCCAGCAGGTTCAGCTTGTAATCAACGTAGGCGTTGAAGTTCTCGGTGAAGTTGTACCAGGCACCGATAGATACGTACTCGGTGTAGGTATCATCGATACCGCGAGCGGAGTCTTTCACGTCAGTGCGCAGGTAGGCCAGAGAAGGCTTGAACTTGCCGATGGTGTACTGGGCAACGGCTTCGTAGCCATCCATCTTCTCGGCGTAGCCGTTGTTGACGAACAGGTGGTCTTCACCGTGGGAGTAGGTTGCAGCCAGGTAGAGGTCGCCAGTTGCATATTTGGCGCCGAAGCCCATCAGCTTGGCATCCTTGTCGCCACCGAAGGCGGCGTAGCGAGCTTGCTCGTCAGTCTTGCCAGCCTGGTTATAGGCAGCACCCAGGCTCAGGCCCATATCGAAATCGTAGTTGGCAGATACTGCGAAGCCTTCAGCAGAACCTTTGCTATTCCAGCTTTCGCCGTTGTAGGTGTTGCCGTTGAAAGATTCAGTGATTGCACTGCGACCGGCGTTTTGCGGATCGTTGTTACCGGTGAACTGGGCACCCAGAGTCAGACCCTGGTAGTTATAGATGTACTGGGCCAGACCGTTGGTACGGCCGGTACCGAATACTTCAGTATCTTTGCCCAAGCCGTCACCGCCCCACTCAGGCAGGACGTCGGTATAGTTGTTGACGGCCTTGGTGAACAGGCCATCCTGACGACCATAGCTGAATGCGCCGAAACGGTCGTGCTTGATGCCGGCATAGGCATAACGCAGCTCGTCGTTGTCAGAACCGGAAGTCGGCAGGTTGTACTCGGCAAAGCCGAACGCCTTCATCTCGGGAGCAATCTTGGTCTCGCCAGCAACGTGCAGACGGAAGTAGCTCTGGTCACCTTCGGAACCGTTGTCGTCAGTACCGTAGTAAGCACCTTGTGCACGGCCGCCGATTTCCAGCTTGGTATCGTTCTGGTTGTAAACGGTAGCAGCATGGGCGCCGCTCGCCAGCAGCAGGCTGGAGATGGCAATAGTCAGTGCAGACTTCTTCATATGCGTTATTCCTCTGATGTAAACACTTCCGAACTTGTTGTCGGTTCTGTGAAATCGGAAATGGTCCGATAGCCACACGGTAGGCGTCCCAACCTTGACTGGGCCTGAATCCATCGTTGTTTAATTGAGGTGACGAGGTCGTTATCAAGACTGGGTGTGACGGTTTTTGACAAGATAAAAAGAGATTAAATTCAATGAATTATTTTCTAGTGACTTTTTTGACATCAAGGCTGTTCTGAGCAACAAGGTCGATGGCTCAAGTTGTGAGCTGGATCACGCAGGGGAGAATGGGGCGGGGCGGGAAAAACGGGGCGGGAGCCTTGCAAGGCTCCCCCCCAGTGATCAGATGGGCTTTTGCCACAGGGTCAGCAGCAGATCCTGTTCCAGTTCATTCGGGCCTTGTTGCGCGAAAGCGTGACGCTGTTCACCGGTTGCCCGCCAGCCGAGACGGCTGGTCTCCAGAATAAAGCTGCGCATGGCCTGATCCATGGTGAGGCTGAACTGGCAGCGTTGTTGAGCCATCGGATTGAGACCGCCGAGGGTTGGCCAGCTAAGGGGGTGTTCCATGCTCACCGGATTGAGGCTGACCCGCAGTTGCCACTGATGGCGCGGGCCCGGCTGCAGATAGAGCAGATAGCCACCGGGGGCCAGCCAGCTGACCAGCTGTTCGGTCTTGACCTTGAGATCGTTGACCAGCAGCACCTGAGCAGAGCCTGGTTGCAACGGCGCGCGAGCGGGATCGGCAATGACAAACTGGCCGTCCGGCTGCGCTTTTTTGGCGGCAAAGATGGTGTTCTTGGCGATATCAACCCCGGCAAACTGCCAGTCGGGCAGGCGCTCTGCCAGCGCGCGGCAGTAGTAGCCTTCACCGCACCCAAGATGGATCAGCTCTTGTGGGGCCAGCGGAGCGAGCAGGCCGGCCATGGCCTCAACCAGCGGCAGTTGGTGGCCGGCTTCCAGGAAATGGTGCTTGGCGCGCATCAGGGCACGGCTGTCGCTGTCTTTGGGGTTTTTCTTGCCGGGGATGAGATCCAGATAACCTTCCGGTGCCGGATCGAAGTGATGCTTGTTGTCGCAATAGCGCCCCTGGGAGGCTTCATGAAGATGGAGCGGACTGCGGCAGCGGGGACATTGAAGATGCATAGTAACTCTCTGGGCGAATGCCGGAACAGTGAAGGGCGTTCGGGATTATAGGGGAGAGGATCAAAAAAGGCTGCCGTAGCAGCCTTTTTTATCCCAAGGCCTCAGTCAGGCCTGCGGACGGGTCATCAGCGAGTGCCAAATACCACAATGGTCTTGCCGTGAGCAGAGATGAGCTCCTGCTCTTCCAGCATCTTCAGGATGCGGCCCACGGTTTCACGAGAGCAGCCGACGATCTGGCCGATCTCCTGACGGGTGATCTTGATCTGCATGCCATCCGGGTGGGTCATGGCATCCGGCTGTTTGGCCAGGTTGAGCAGGGTCTGGGCGATCCGGCCGGTCACATCCAGGAAGGCGAGGTTACCCACTTTCTGGCTGGTGTGTTGCAGGCGCTTGGCCATCTGGCCAGAGAGACGCATCAGAATGTCCGGGTTGACCTGGATCAGCTGGCGGAACTTCTTGTAGGAGATCTCTGCCACTTCGCAAGAGCCTTTGGCGCGAACCCAGGCGGAGCGCTCGGGGTTCTCGTTTTCCTCGAACATCCCCATCTCGCCCAGGAAATCACCCTGGTTCAGATAGGAGAGGATCATCTCTTTGCCCTCATCGTCCTTGATCAAGACGGCCACAGTGCCCTTGACGATGTAGTAGAGGGTCTCCGCTTTTTCACCCGCATGGATCAGGGTGCTCTTGGCGGGATACTTATGAATGTGGCAGTGCGACAAGAACCATTCCAGGGTGGGATCGCTTTGCGGTTTGCCAATGACCATGAGAATTCCTCTGTAGTGTCTTTTTATGGACTTGTGCGTCCGGGCAAGCTGCCAATCTTGCCATTCCTTGTATTGGTCGCAGTAGGATAAGAGCCTTTGCCTGTGCTGACAAGGCTTTGCGGGCTTTTGACAGAGCCCTTTGAGTAATGCCTGCTGCGCCGCTTCGGCCATTCTAGGGAAGATAGAGGTCGGAGATGTTGATTTTGATCTATTTCCATCCCAACTCCCCCTGTTCGGCAGAGATAAGCGACTGGGTTATGCTAGGGATCCATCATCATGATTAACAGGAGAGAGTGCGAGATGAAAGCCAAGGTCAGCTGGGTGGAAGGGATGAAGTTTGTGGGTGAGAGTGAATCCGGTCACAAGGTGATCCTGGATGGTGCCAACCCCGGTGAGGGAGCCAGCCCGATGGAGATGATCCTGCTGGCGGTCGGTGGCTGCAGTTCCATTGATGTGGTTTCCATCCTCGAAAAAGCGCGCCAGTCGGTGACCGCATGCCACGTCGATGTCAGTGGCGAACGGGTCGATAGCGTGCCCCGGGTTTTCGAGAAGATTAATCTGCACTTCGTGGTGACGGGCAAGGGATTGGCAGAGAAACAGGTTGCCAGAGCGGTCGATCTGTCGATGGAAAAATACTGTTCTGTTTCCCTGATGTTGGAAAAAGCGGTACAAATTACCCATAGTTATCAAATTGTTGAAGCTTGATAACGATAGTTTCGTTGGTACCCTGGCATAAGGCCGTTACGTAAGGCCACTGCACAAGGCCATGACATAAAGCCATTACATAAGGAAAGTGCAATGAAAAAATTGATCGCTCTGCTTCCCCTTTTGGGTCTGGCGGCGTGCAGCAGCCCGCAACCTACCCAGTATCAATACAGCCAATACCAGTGTGGCGAAGAGATGCTGGCCGTTACCTATGATGCCCAGGCTGACATGGTGCAGTTCCCCTATGCCGGGGTTTACCACAAGCTGACGCGTGTTGAGTCTGAATCTGGCGCCAAATATTCCGACAGCGTCACCACTTTCTGGAATCAGGAGAAACAAGCTCTCCTCACCCAGAAAGGGGTTACACTGCTGACCTGTACGCTTAAATAAGTGACCACAGATAGCTGAAGGTGTGCGGCTTTGTGCCCGGGTCTGGCCTAGGCCGGATTGGGTCAAGAGGTTGAGACCACAAAAAACGGCTTGCCGGGAGGCAAGCCGTTTTTCTATCTATCCGTTATCACTAAACAAGCGCTAGTTGGTGGGGACGCGATGGAGCAGCTCGGCCGCGAGCTGCTGGCTGAGAGCCTGGCGCTGGCTATCTGCAATGCTCACGTCGCTGGTCAGCTGGATGATGCTGCTCCAGACCGCTTTCTGGGTTTTGCGATCGAGCAGCACGATGGCCAGCGACCCTTTGCGCTGGTTGGCCGAGGCATATACCCCGGGCGTCATGCCAAGGCGCGCGAAAATCTCGCCGTCACTCATATCCTTGCCGCCCGCGACGCCGATGGCGACCCACAGATCCGCCTCGTCGAGCGGTGCACTCTGCCACCCCTTGCCATTGAGCTCCCGGCTTACCGCCTGCTGCATCGGTTCCAGCCACCCTTCCGCCAACTCACCTGCAAATTGATACTGTTCGGCCAGGGCGTAGTGCGGGGTTGCACCATAGGTCCAGTTGCCCATCGGGCGAACCAGCATGGTGCCGGACTCCAGCGTGGGGGCCGCTGGCCCGCTGCTGCAACCGCCAAGCAGGGCGAGCAGTGCCACAGAGAGATAAGCAAGCCGCATCGTGAACTCCTTTGAATCAGGTTATTTTGCCGGTTTCGATCAATTGCTGGATGAGCGGGCGCAGGATCAGCTCCATCGCAAAGCCCATCTTGCCGCCCGGCACCACTATGGTGTTCATCCGCGACATGAATGAGCCATCGATCATCGACAACAGGTAGGGGAAATCCACCTGCTTGATACCGCGAAACCGGATCACCAGCATACTCTCGTCCAGACTCGGGATCACCTTGGCGCTGAAGGGGTTGGAGGTATCCACCGTCGGTACTCGCTGGAAGTTGATATGGGTGCGCGAGAACTGCGGGGTGATGAAGTTGATGTAGTCATCCATGGAGCGCACGATGGAGTCGGTCACCGCCTCGCGGGAATGCCCTCGCTCCGAGGTATCGCGGATCAGCTTCTGGATCCACTCCAGGTTGACGATGGGCACTACACCTATCAGAAAATCCACGTGGCGCGCCACATTGTGATCCTCGGTGACCACGCCGCCGTGCAGCCCTTCATAAAACAGCAGATCGGTATTGCTGGGCAGATGCTGCCAGGGGGTAAAGGTGCCGGGCATCTGGTTGAAGGGCACTGCCTCGTCAAAGCTGTGCAGGTAGCGGCGATACTGGCCATTGCCATCCTGCCCATAGCCTTGGAAAAAGCTCTCCAGCAGCCCGAAGTCATTGGCCTCAGGGCCAAAATAGCTGATATGACGCCCCTGTTCGCGCGCCTTGCGGATCGCTACATCCATTTCCGGTCGGGTGTAGCGGTGAAAACTGTCACCTTCCACCACCGCCGCGGTATATCCCAGTTGATGGAACATGGAGCGAAAGGCGTTGGTGGAGGTGGAGGTGCCAGCACCGGACGAACCGGTAACGGCAATAATGGGGTGCTTGGCCGACATGGGATTCTCTCTTCCTTGGGAATTCCGTTATAAGGTCCGGATTGCGGTTGGGTCAAGACTGCTCGATGAAGCGGTCTTTCATCACGATATTCACCGATTCGTGCAGCTCGCTATAGACGATGACAGCTTTGCCTTGCTGTAATTGTTCTCTCACTGCATCGACTTTGACGCCAAGCGGTACATCCTGTTCTCCATATTCTGTTCCCTCCTGCAACACAAAGTGTTCGATCAGGTTGGTCAGGGTGTCGCCGTCCAGTTCTTGCCAGGGAATGATCATTTAAAGGTCTCACAGCAAAAGAGGTGATCGTCAGGCTATTGTTGTGTTGAATCCCGCGAATGCAATCACTTTTTACCTTTTCACCGGAGTCTGAGAGATGTTGTCTGAAGCGCAGCGCAGCGCGCCGTTAACCCTGACTGAGCATCTGGACAGCGCACGTCGAGAGGCGATTGCCCGAGGCATGGTGTGGTTCTGGTTGTTGAACTGGCTGGTGGTGTTGTTTCTTTCGATACGCTACGAGGTTTACAGCCAGGTCGGGCTAGCCAGTGATGACAGCTTGCCCTGGCGCTTTCAGAGTGAGCTGGCCCTGGTCATGGTGGTGCTATTGCTGCTACCTGTTGTCAGCCTGTTTTGTGACCATCTGCAGGATCGCCTCTGGTTACGGATGGCTGCGCTGGTGATGGTGCTATGGGGCGGACTCTGGACGCTGCACATCTACACGATTGGTCAGGTGGAGCTGCGGGGAGGGGTCAGCTATGCCAACGGGATCATGCGGCTCAACCTGCTGGCTGCGCTCATTGCGTTTTATCCCGATCGCAAGGTGTTTTATGGCTATCTCTTGGGCCCGATGACGGTGGGTGTGGGGTTGGAACTCTTTTTACGCGTCGATTTTCCACAGATCTACCTGCTTGGCGTGTTGTTTGGCGTGATTGCGCTGGAGGTCGGCCGCCGCATGCTGCACCGCTGGTTTGAGTTGGCGATCATGCGGGAGCATGAAAATCTGACGCTGCTGCGCAAACTTGATCAGCTCGCCAAGCAAGATCCTCTGACCGGTGTCGCCAACCGGCGGCATTTCAATATCGAGTTGGACCGCGCGTTGGCCCATAGCCAGGAGAGCGGCGCTCCGCTATCGCTCATCCTGATCGATGTGGACTATTTCAAGCGCTTCAACGACCACTATGGCCATCAGGTGGGGGATATGTGTCTCAAGGAGGTGGCACAAGCGCTCAACCGTGCGGTACGCACGCCATCTGATCTGGTGGCCCGCTATGGCGGAGAGGAGTTTGTGCTGCTGCTGCCCAATACCGACCGTCAGGCTGCGGCCAGCGTGGCGCAGCGGCTGCAAGATGGCTTGGCCAGCCTGCAGCTGGAGCATCTGGCGTCCGATGTTGCCCCCTGGGTGACGGTGAGTCAGGGGATTGCCAGCAATGTGTCCGGTGAAGGGGCAAACCAGCTGCTGGAGCGGGCCGATCAGGCGCTCTATCGTGCCAAGGAGTCGGGACGCAATCAGTTCTGTGTTGCGGAGTGACTCTGTTCGGCAATCCAGCGACTGATCCGCTCATCCAGCCAAAACCGTGGCCGCCAGGGCGTGCCGTGCAGAAAGCCGACATGGCCGCCACGCTGGCTCAACTCATAGCGCACCGTGGGCGAGAGTTGCTCCGGCCGGGGAATGACCGCGTGTGACATAAAGGGATCGTCGGCGGCGTGCAGGATAAGGGTAGGGATGGGGATTTGAGCCAGCAGCGGTAGTCCCGAGCAGCTCTGGTAGTAGTGGGTGGCGCTGTGAAAGCCGTGCAGAGGCGCGGTAACCAGCTCGTCAAAATCGCGCAGGGTGGCAATCTGCTCCACTTGTCGAGGTTGCCAGCGTTCACTCGCTTTCTGCTGCTGGCTGATCTTGTTGAGCAGGTTGCGGCGCATGGTGCGCAGCAGATAGTTCTGATAGACCTTCGAGAAACCCTGATTGACCCGCTCGGCGCAGCTCGCCAGTTGCAGCGGGGCCGAGACCACCACCGCCGCTTTCAATGCCGCAGGACAGCCCCGCGCCAGCAGATTGACCAGCATATTGCCACCCAGTGAAAAGCCGATGGCGATCAGCGGTTTGCCCGGGAAGCGCTGGCTCAGCTCGGCAATCAGCTCCTGCGCATCACCGATGGCGCCGGAGTGATAGGCCTGCAGGTGGCGATTGGGCGCGCCGCTGCAACCGCGAAAGTGCATCAGCACAGCCTCTCTGCCCTCTTGCTGCAGGTGGGCGAACAATCCCTTGGCATAGTGGGAGTGAATGCTCCCCTCCAGCCCGTGAAACACCACTATCAGCGGCCGTTCATCAAGGCTGACTTCCCCGCTCCAGGCGAGGTCGACAAAGTCCCCATCCTGCAGTTCAAACCGCTCCGCCACAAAACGGGCAGGGGGGCGGCGCAGCCATTTGGGCAATATGGTCTGCAGATGAGGATTGCGTGCCCACCAGGGGGCGTGGAAGTGGCTCTCGGTCAGCATGGGGTCAGTCAGTCTGGGTCGAAGATAAGGAGGACGGGAGGCGTGTTCCTCCCGCCAGTCATTGGCTTATTTCAGCAGGCGATCGTGATGTTCGGCGCCGCGCAGCATGGCCTGGATCAGCTCATTGGCCTCGAACTTGGTCAGCGCCTCATGAGCACCCACCTGATGGGCGCGTTCCACGCTGATCTCGCTGGAGAGGGAGGTGTGCAGGATGATGTAGGCCCCCGCCAGTTTGCTGTCACTTTGCACTTCGAAGGCCAGCTCATAACCATCGAGCCCCGGCATCTCGATATCGCTCACCAGAATGTCGATCGGGGTCTTCTGGCTTGCCCGCGTCTGCATCAGGGTCAGTGCATCCTTGCCATTGGTGCAGACCTCATAGGGGATATTGATGTAGTCGAGGGCGGCCATCAGCTGACGGCGAGCGACCGAAGAGTCATCGACCAGCAGGATCCGCATCGGCTTGATCCGCTCCCGCTGCACATCGGTCAGTACCGGATAGAGGTGGCTCGGATCGTCCGGATAGACCCGGGAGAGGATCAGCTCCACATCCAGCAGCTGGATCAGCTGGTCATTGACCCGGGTCACGCCGGTTACGAAGACATTGTGGCCGAGGGAGGCGGGGGGCGATTCGATATCGCGCCAGTTGCACTCGGTGATCTTGTCGATGCCCCGTACCAGAAAGCCCACCAGGGTGCGGCGGCAGTCGGTAATGATGATGAAGCAGTGGGGCATCTCCTCCTTGCTGATGGGGCGATAGCCCACCGCCATCGCCATGTCGATCACCGGAATGGTGGAGCCGCGCATATTGGCGGCCCCCAACACGGTCGGGTGCGAGTGGGGCATTGCCGTCAGTTGGGTGTAGGGCACTATCTCCTTCACCTTGAGGGTACCGATGGCAAAAGATTGTTTGGCTGAAAGGTGAAACAGCAACATGCCCTGGGATTGATTGGCTTTGCTCGTCATGGCAGATGTCCTGTTGGTCGAAACGTTGGCAGTCACTTCAGGCCTCTAGCATAAAGGATTACGGGGGGAATGGCCCTTCCTTGTTAACGACCATCTGGCAAAAAACTGGACTCATTCAGCCAATTTCGTTGGCGCATTCCATCGGCGTCCGGTTATTGATCGCCATCCTCGCCAATTCCCCACTGCTGGCAGGCAGCTTGCAATGCGGCCTCATCGGCATAACCCAGCTTGCTGGTCACCTGCGCGGGTTTGCTGCCGCCCTTGAGCAATCTGAGCGCCTGCAGCAGTTGCCACTGTTGTTGCAATGCAGACCCTTCCACTGGCGCATCGACTTGTTGTGCCCACAGTTGCAGAGACTCCGGTTGGCCATTGGCCAGCGCTTGCCAGCAGGCTTGCAGCTCACCGTGACCCTGCTGGCTGATGGCGCACTGTTGCAGTTCATCCAGGATCACCTGCAGTCGCTGACCGTAGGCCCCTTGCCACTCTTTCGGACGTTGCCACCGGGCCAGCGAGTCGAGCAGGGCATCGAGCAGGGGCGTGGCCTGCAGCCAGCCAGCCTGCTGCGGCTGAGCCACGCGCAAAGAGACGCTCAGCTGATCGAAATCGCAACCGCTGAGGGGGCTGAAGGCCGCAAGGGCATCGGCGCAGAGCCAGAAGCTGCTTCCTGCCGGCAGCAACAGCTCATGTTGGCCCAGTCTCAGCAGCGCGGCGCCCCGGGCGATCCGCAACAGCTGCCCGACCGGGGTCCGTTTGCGGTTGCCGGCGTGCAGGCCCTGGCAGGAAAAATGGTGATACTCGATGGCGTGATGCATGTAAAAACCCTGATATGATGCTGCCTGGAGGTAACAAATATGGAAACCAGACGTAAAAAACGCTTCATTGCCGGTGCGGTCTGCCCGGCGTGCGGCAAGTTGGACAACATGATGCTGTATCTGGAGCATGGAGTCGAGAAGGTGACCTGCGTCGCCTGTGGCGATACCCAGGTACAAACGCCTGCCGAGGTCGACAAGCAAACTCGCGAGGCGGAAGAGGTGATCGGGGTGTTTCGCCCCTGATAAGGCAACGGCTGGTGGAATGCGGGCCTTCTCGCTGACGCTGTTGCCGTTTTTTTCGTCACTCCGTGGCGCCGCACGGCATATGCGCGGCCCGCTTTTTAGGGTATTCTGAGCCCGTTTTTTTCTATCCGCAGGATCCTGACATGAAAGTAGCTCCTCTGAGCGTGGTTACGCTGGAATACACAGTCACCGACGAGCACGGTGAAGTCATCGACAGCACTGTCGGCAAAGAGCCGCTGGTCTATCTGCACGGCACCCGTTACCTGGTCTCAGGCCTGGAAGCCGAGCTGGAAGGTCGCGCGGTAGGTGAAGCCTTCGAAGTGACTCTGGCACCGAGCCAGGCCTACGGCGAATATGACGAGACACTGGTACAAGAAGTACCGGGCGAGCTGTTCGACGGCATGGAAGTCTCCGAAGGGGATACTTTTGTGGCTGAAACCGACGATGGCCACCGTCCTGTGACCGTGGTTGAAGTGTCCGAAGAGTTCGTCAAAGTGGATGGCAACCATCCGCTGGCTGGTGTGACTCTGGGCTTCAAGGTCGAGATCAAGGACGTGCGTGCTGCCACTGCCGAAGAGCTGGCCCATGGCCACGTTCACGGTGCCGGTGGTTGCGGCCACGATCACGGTCATGACCACGATCACGGCGGCTGCTGTGGCGGTCATGGTCACGACCATGATGAGGATCACGGCCAGGGCGGTTGCTGCGGCGGTGCTGGCCACGGTCACGATCATGGCCACGACCACGGTGACGACCATGGTCACGGCGGCTGCTGTGGTGGCGGCGGTTGTGGTGGAAAGGGCCATCACCACTGATCACGGCCATGCCGATGATAAAAAAACCCGCGATTATCGCGGGTTTTTTATTGGCTATGTCCCAATTACGTGTTGCATGGGGTGCCCCAGCGCCTCATGCAAACACGCTTTGATATTCACGCCCCTCCCGTAACGCTCCAGCATCCTGCGCCAACCCAGGTAGTTCTTCAGGTAGTGCGTTGCCACTCCATGGAACCGCTCCATCCACTCTTTCAACCGATGGTGATACCCGTTCACGTGCTGGATGTGATACGCACCGACCACCCGTTCGCCCTGGCGATTGCGCACTACTTGATGAGTCACTCCATGCACTTTGCTAAAACTCGCATACACACCCGCACCATCGCTACACAACACCGCATCCGCTGACACCAACGGCTTCAACACCGCGATGACCGTCTCGGCATTTATCTGCTCCAGCTGAAAATCCGCATGGTGGCCAGCACGGTCCTGCACCACCATCACAGGGATGTAATCCGACCCGGTTCCACGGGTTCGACCTTTACCACCACGATGCCTTGGCGGACGCGGCAGTCCCCGTTGCCCCTTGAACGATTCAAGGAAGAAGGTCTCATCAACCTCAACAATGCCCTCTTCCCGTGTGGCTTGATGGCCTGCCATGGCACGCAAGAAGCGGTGACGCCAGAGGAACGCGGTGTTTTTGCTGACCCCACAGCGCCGCGCGGCCTGGCGGACGGTCAGTCCTTCGATGAGGGCTTGCGCGTAGTCTTCCCAGCACTGTGCTTTACGCAATCTGGCCAGGGGCGTCTTGGTGAGGATGGAGCTTGTGCGCAGACACTGTTTGCAACGGTAGCGGCGCAGCCCCCGACTCCACCCCCAAGGCGCCAGCTCGGCGACATCGGCCTGACAATGTGGGCAGCCACTGCATGCAGGAAACTGGGTATTGAGCGAGGTAATGGCATGTGGCGCCATGAGCTCCTGCCGGGCAACGCGGCGCTGGCGCAGGGTAAGCAGTGGAAAGAGAGACAACAGGTGTTGAAAGGCTGGGGTATCCATGATGGCAGACCTCAAGGTGATGGCCTACTTCAAGATTAGCCTTTCAACACGTAATTGGGACATAGCC